>CAITHY010000163.1 GCA_903892315.1 uncultured beta proteobacterium
AGGTCATGTCAGCGCTGGAATATTAGTAAAAAATGCTACTAGGTCAGTAGAATCATTGAATTCTAGAGGATTACTCGTCATGGCTGAAATTTTTACCCCTTTTCTGGCTGCATTCATCCTTGCCTACATCCTGAGGCCTGCATTCCTATGGCTGGAAAGAAGGCGCTTACCCGCATCTTTGGCTGCAGCGCTCACCGTAGTTCTGGGCCTAGCGGTCTTAATCGCCATTGTGAGTCTATTTATTGGCCTTCTTAAAACAGAAATCCCCCTAATTAAAGTCCAGCTACCAGATTGGATCGCAAATACTCAAGCATGGCTAGGACCAAAGTTGGCAGATTTTCACATTGATATTGATTGGGGAACTTTAAAAACTGTAGCCTCACAAAAAATATCTGAGCACATTAGTGATAACGCAGATTCTTTAATGACCACGACCTTTAATACGGTACTCATGTCGGGTAGCTCTGTAATTACTGGATTTGTAAATTCAGTGCTCATTATTTTCGTGATGTTTTATCTACTCATTGATTGGACCCACTTCTTCGGGCTTGTAAAAACACTAGTGCCATTACGAGCTCAAGATACGATTACTCACTTAGCAATGCATACCGATGGTTTGCTCTCGCAATATTTGCGCGGATTGATCATTGTGATTTCTATCATGTCTGCTTTTTATAGTATTGCTTTAAGTGTGATTGGAATCAAAGGGGCAGTAGCTTTGGGTGTCTTCACCGCACTGATGATTGTCATTCCTTATATTGGAATTGCCCTTGGCTTCACTCTTGCCTTCCTCTCGGCAATCTTGCAATTTGGCATCGGCTCTCAACTTGTTGGTGTGCTGATCGTATTCGGTATCGGCCAACTCCTTGAAGGCTTTTTCTTAACCCCCCGCCTAGTGGGCGAACGCATTGGTTTGCACCCTGTTGCCGTTCTGTTTGCCTTGCTTCTTTTTGGCAACTTATTTGGTTTTTTTGGAGTGCTACTTGCCCTCCCAATTAGTGCGGTAAGTTTAGTATTGGTTCAGTATTTTTGGTTCGTCTATACAAAAAGCTCTTGGTATCAAAAGTAAATTTGGTAGCAATGAATACACCTTCGCTTCCAAAACAATTTGCGCTAGACATCAGCCACGCCCCGATTGCTAGTTTAGAAAACTATCTTCCCGGAAAAGATCTTGCCCTAATTTCTGCCCTGCAAGACATTGAGCAATCTTGGGGGAAAGCAAATATCCAGCAAGCCAGTAATCCCCTCAATCAACGTTGGATCTATTGGTGGGGGCCGGAAGGCTCTGGTCGTACCCACCTGCTCAATGCTATTGGGAACGCAGCCCAGCTTACTGGCCTATTACACATTGCCCTCTCTCCCTTCGAACCAAGCACTTGGGTTCGCCTAGAAGAAAAGATGAGCGCAATGACTGAAAGTGACACCCCCTCAGTCATTACCGTTGATGATGTCGACCAGCTAGATGATCGCCTTGTTGGCTCTCTATTTCGTATTCTGAATGGGGTGCAGGCGAGCAAAGCGATCCATATTTTTATGGCTGGCAATGCCGCACCAGCCAACCTAAAGCTTCGAGAAGACCTGCGAACCCGCCTGGGCTGGGGCTTGATCTTTCAAACGCAGCTTTTGGATGATGATGAGAAAATACAGGCATTAGAGGAAGCAGCCAAAGCACGAGGGCTCGTTTTATCGCCCGATGTGTTGCCTTGGTTATTAAGTCGCTTTTATCGAGATATGCCTAGTCTGATGGCCTTGATGGATGCTTTAGACGCTTACTCCCTAGAAACAAAACGTGCTGTAACCTTACCCCTTGTCCGCGAGCTCCTGCAGCCCAAATAATTAATTAAATACCCAATTCGTGACTCAGCTAGCCCTTTTCGATTTAGACCATACCCTCTTACCCTGCGATAGCGATTACGAATGGGGTCAATTTTTGGCTCGCATTGGTGTTGTGGATAGCGAATACTATGCACGACAAAACGAGCGCTTTTATCAAGACTACAAAGAAGGTAGGCTGGATATTCATGAGTTTTTGCGCTTCGCCTTAAAACCACTTTCAGAGCATTCGCGCGCGCAACTCAAAGAGTGGCATGACGCCTTCATGAAAGAGGTTATTAATGGCCAACTCCGACAACAAGCAATCGATCTCGTAAAACGCCACCAAGATGCTGGCGACCTTTGCTGCGTCATCACTGCCACCAATAGCTTTGTGACGCGACCCATTGTTGAAAGCTTCGGCATCGAACATCTGATTGCCACAGAGCCCGCCACTGCAGACAACCACCCATTAGGTAACTACACTGGGGAAGTCAAAGGCATCCCCAATTTTCGTGAAGGTAAGATTCAAAATCTACATGACTGGTTAGCATCGCAAAAACTGTCTTTGGATGCATTGCCTTATAGTTATTTTTATTCTGACTCGATGAATGATCTTCCCTTGCTTGAAAAAGTAAGTCATCCCATTGCTACCAATCCAGATGATCGCCTTCGTAACGAGGCTAAGCAGCGCAACTGGCCTATTCTTGAATTGTTTGCATGATCACTAAATTTATTAAACGTATTTTGCGGCGTGACCCGATGGTCAAGCACAACCAAGCCAATCACTCTGGCGCACCAAAACGCATCCCCAAAAAAGCGCACCGTATTGATCCGCATTTGCTATCTAAAAACGCAGTCAAGGTAACGCACACCTTGCAGCAAGCAGGATATGAGGCATTTATTGTTGGCGGCGCCGTCAGAGATCTCGCTCTCGGCATCAGCCCAAAAGATTTTGACGTAGCAACCAATGCGACACCAGATCAAGTGCAAAGACTCTTTCGTAAAGCACGCCTGATTGGTCGTCGCTTTCAAATTGTGCATGTGACTTTTTTTGGCAAAGGCCACCCTGAAATCATTGAAGTATCGACCTTCAGAGCCTTATTGGATAACGCTGGCGATCATGTCGCTGAAAGTGGCCGAATCCTGAGGGATAACGTCTGGGGCTCACAAGGTGAAGATGCTGCAAGACGTGATTTCACAATCAACGCGATGTATTACGACCCTTCATCCGAAACCGTCCTGGACTATCACGGCGGTATGGCAGACATGCAAAAGAAAACCTTGCGCATGATTGGCGATCCAGCAAAGCGCTATCGCGAAGATCCGGTTCGGATGCTCAGAGCGGTTCGCTTCGCTGCCAAGACTGGCTTTGAATTAGATGGCGCAACGCGTGCGCCCATTGCAAAGCTGGGCAAACTATTAAACGATGTGCCCTCAGCCAGACTCTTTGATGAAATCCTAAAACTCTTGATGTCGGGCTACTCTTGGGCGGCTATCCAAGGACTTAAAGATGCAGGACTGCATCATGGCCTGCTGCCACTGCTCGATCACATCCTAGATACAGGTGCTGACTCCAAGGGAGCTAATGATTTTGTAAAGCTGGCTTTAGCCAATACTGATGACCGCATTCGGTCGGGTAAAAGTGTTTCTGCTGGATTTTTATTTGCCACCCTCCTATGGCCAGACTTGTTAAAGAATTGGAAAGCCAATTCATCCAAAGGTATGGCTAATATTCCTGCTCTGCAGGATGCGATGGATGATACGATTGCCACCCAAAGTAGTGGCATGACCATACAGCGTCGCTTCGAAAGCGATATGCGTGAGATTTGGTCTATGCAACCCCGCTTTGAGAGGCGGGTGGGACGCTATCCTTATCGCCTTATCGAATCTCCTCGTTTTAGAGCCGGTTATGACTTTATGCTGCTTCGCTGTGCCACAGGGGAATTAAACCCAGCGATCGGGCAGTGGTGGACAGACTTCATTGCAACTGACTCCACAGGGCAAGATGAGCTGATGGCTAGCATCAAAAATGAATCCGGCAATAGTTCAAGCCCCGCCAAAAGACGGCGCCGCAGAAAGCCAAAAGCGGCAGTGCCCCCAGAGAGTGCAGCAAGCTAAGCAGACTTAGAGAAATTTCAGTAAAGTAGTTTCATCTCTAGTTTGGAAACCTATGGCACGGGCATATATCGGATTTGGCGGCAACATTGGCGACACGCGTCAGCTTATTACGGATGCGATCGTTTGTTTAGCATTGCGCTCCGAACTTCAAATCTTGGCAAAAAGCTGTTTCTATCAAAGTGCACCGGTTGAGGCTGTAGGCGGTGACTACATTAATGCCGTCATTGAAGTCGAGACCGAGTTAAGCCCATACGGCCTATTGCATGTTTGCCAAACCATTGAACAAGAGTTTGGTCGTGAGCGACCCTATGCAAATGCCCCTCGGACTCTTGACCTAGATATCCTTGCTTTTGAGGGGGTTACTCAAAATGAAACAGATTTAATGCTGCCGCATCCCAGAATTATTGAGCGCTCATTTGTACTGCTCCCCCTTCTAGAAATAGCTCCTGATATCTTTTTACCCAACTGGGGTGAGCTCAAGGCTTACTTACCCAATGTGGCACACCAAAGAATTGAAAAACTATCCTGCAGGAACTGTAATTGCGGGGAAAAAGACGTTTATAGCCAAACGGTGCAGTAATTCATTAAACTCTCGCCATGGGTTACTTACAAGGCGACAAGCCAATCACAATCACTAAGCTCCTCGCAATGCATGCTGAGGGTGAAAAAATTGCCATGCTCACGGCATATGACTCAACTATGTCAGCGCTTCTCAATCGCTGCGCTGTTGAAACGATCCTGATTGGTGACTCTCTAGGGAATGTCGTTCAAGGACACTCGAGCACTACGCCAGTGACCATTGAACAAGTGGCGTATCACACCGAATGTGTCGCACGCGCCAATACCCATGCATTCCTCATCGCTGACCTGCCATTTGCAAGCTACGGAGATCCAGTACAGGCCCTAGAGTCATCCGCCCAATTAATGCGTGCCGGTGCAGATATGGTCAAGCTTGAAGGTGGTGGCGACTGGCAAATTGATGTCATTAGTCATTTAGTTGAGCGCAGCGTTCCCGTCTGTGCCCACCTAGGATTGCTACCCCAATCAGTTCATGTTTTGGGTGGTTACAAGGTACAAGGTAAATCTAAAGACGCTGCAAGCGTCATGCTTGACCAAGCACTTGCATGTCAAGGAGCTGGGGCCCAAATGGTAGTACTAGAAGCAATCCCCTCTTCATTAGGCGAAAAGATTACTGCCGAACTTCATATTCCCACTATCGGCATTGGCGCTGGTCCAGATTGCTCTGGTCAAGTCTTGGTCCTGCAGGATATGTTGGGCATCAGCTCAGGCAAGCCACCGAAGTTTGTCAAAAACTTTATGGATGGTCATCACTCTGTTGAAGCTGCTGTAAAGGCTTATGTACGGGAAGTGAAATCCGGAAAATTCCCCGGACCCGAGCATGGCTTTGCTGGTTGATTGCCAGCTAGCCTGCCCACCAGTCACTAACTAAAGAAGCTCTTTACACCATCAAACCAACCCTTTTGTTGGGGGCTGTGTTTGTCGCCCGCAGATTTCAGGCTATCGTCAAACTGTTGCAATAATTTCTTTTGCTCTTCAGTAAGCTTAATCGGAGTTTCGACGAGAACGTGGACAAAGAGATCGCCTACCAAGGTAGAGCGTAGGCCCTTAATACCTTTATTACGCAAGCGGAATGTCTTGCCCGTCTGAGTTCCCTCAGGAATGGGAAACTCAACACGTCCAGCAAGGGTTGGCACTTCGATGTCGCCACCAATGGTTGCTGTTGCAAAAGAGATTGGCATTTGCACGTGTAAATCACTGCCATCACGCTCAAATACTTTATGCGGCTTAACGCGCACTTCTACATACAGATCGCCAGATGGTCCCCCATTGATACCCGGTTCACCGTTACCGACTGAACGAACACGCATACCATCATCAATACCTGCTGGTATTTTGATCTCAAGTGTTTTTTGTTCTTTATGTTTTCCACTGCCATGGCAAGTCTTGCATGGCTTAGGAATGTGCTCGCCAGTGCCGCGGCATTTAGGGCAAGTTTGCTGCATAGAGAAAAAGCCTTGCTGTACACGTACCTGGCCATGACCATTACAAGTGGTGCACGTCTCAGCCTTAGATCCTGGCTCTGCGCCAGTGCCATGACATGGTTTGCAATTACTCCAGCTGGGTACACGAATTTGTGTTGTATAGCCTTCAGCAGCTTGCTCAAGAGTAATGTCCATGTTGTAGCGCAAATCTGCACCTTTATAGACTTGTGGGCCAGACTGACGACCGCCGCCTTGTCCGAAGATATCGCCGAAGATATCCCCAAATGCATCAGAAAATCCACCGCCACCGAAACCGCCGCCACCAAATCCGCCACCCATTGAGGGATCAACACCAGCATGGCCGTATTGGTCGTAAGCCGCACGCTTATTGGGGTCGGTTAAGGTTTCGTAAGCTTCTTTAACTTCTTTAAATTGGGCTTCAGCCGTTTTGCTATCGGGATTGCGATCGGGGTGATGTTTCATCGCCATTTTGCGATAAGCCTTTTTCAACTCATCATCACTGGCACCTTTTGCTACACCAAGCACTTCATAAAAATCGCGTTTACTTTTAGGCACGGCCTATTCCTCTCAACAACCTGAATGACACAAGTCGGCACGAGGCCGACTTGTTATTTAAGTACATCAAAACTACGTTAAT
>CAITHY010000164.1 GCA_903892315.1 uncultured beta proteobacterium
ACTGTTCTGACAAAAGTGGCAATGCTAGAGAGGGGTATCAGTTTATCGGTAGCACGCCCACGTACAAACACTTTATTTAAATCGGTCTCGTACTGTCGATCCTCTTCGGCGGTCTCCAGGATGGCGTAATAAGTATTGACCGGTGTATAGATCGTTGAAACCTGACGCTCACCATAGGAGTCGTAGAGAGCAGTTCTAATATCGGCAATAGTCACACCTGCATTGGCAGCCTTTTCTCGATTAATATCGATACGAACATTCAGACCTTTAAGTTGTGAGTCCGAGGTGACGTCGCGGAACATGGGGTCAGCACGCATTTTCTGCATCAACTTATCAGCCCACTCATTAACACCCTCAAATCCAACGCTTTGCAACGTAAACTGATAGCGACTCTTGCTGTTTTTACCCCCAAGCTGTAAGTTTTGTATGGGCCGCATATAAACATTTAATCCCGGCAGTTCCTTAAATTTTGCGCGTAGCCCCTCCATTACCTTGGACATCTTTTCGCGATCAGCTTTTTCTTTGAGAATTATAAAAATACGACCCGTATTCGTTCCAGAGCTTGAGCCTCCACCCACAACAGAAATGGAGCTATCCACATTGGGGTCTGAGTTCACTAGCGCTGCAGCACGATCCTGAAGTTCTAGCATTGCTTTAAAGGAAATATCCTCGGATGCCTCAGTAGTTGCTTGAATCTGTCCAATATCTTCTTCTGGAAAAAACCCTTTGGGGCTGTTAATAAATAGAACAACAGTCAGTACAAATGTAGAGAAGGCTCCAATTAACACGATGCGACGATTTCTTAACGCCAGATCGAGGTAGTGAATATAGGTTTTGAGCATCCAATCAAAGAAACGATCAAATTGCTTGGTAATAGCATATTCCTTGGCATGCTGGCCTGGCTGGGGCAGAAAACGACTGCACAGCATCGGCACAACCGTTAATGAGGTGATCGCCGACACCAGAATAGATAAGGAAACCACAACCGCGAACTCTCTAAACAACAGACCGATTGGTCCCGCCATAAAGAAGATGGGAATAAATACCGCCACAAGTGAAATCGAGATGGAGATAATCGTAAAGCCGACCTCTTTACTGCCTTTAAGGGAGGCTTTGAGGGGTTCCATGCCTTCTTCGACATAGCGCATGATGTTTTCGAGAACGACAATCGCATCATCTACTACAAGGCCTACCGCCAGGGTGATACCCAGCAGGGAGATGTTGTCTAGGCTGTAGCCTAAAAAGTACAGCAGAAAAAATGCACCGATTAAGGAGATTGGCAAGCTGATCGATGGAATAACCGTGGCTGAAATATGCTTCAGGAATAAGAAAATCACCAAAACCACTAAAAGGACAGTTAATGCAAGGGTGAAGTTCACATCGTGAATGGCTTCAATAATCGAAAGCGAGCGGTCATTTAGTAATTGCAATTTAATTGACGAGGGCATTTGCTTTTGCAGTTGCGGGATCAATGCCTTCACGGCGTTAACGACCTCGACAGTATTGGCGCTTGGTTGGCGAAGAACGGCAATGGCGATCGAGCGTTCGCCGCCAGCAGTAGCCCAGGTTTTTACATCCTCATAGCTTTGAGAGACCTCCGCAACATCTTTGAGGTAGATTGGTAAACCGTTTTTTTGCGCAATGATCAGATTGGCAAATTCTTCGGGTTTAACCAGTTGAGGATTGGCATAAATCGTGATCGATTGACGCGGGCCATCAAGTACGCCGACAGGACTGTTAGCATTGGCCTTGTTAACGGCGGTAGCAACATCATCCATGGTGAGGTTGCGATTACCCAACGCATCAGGATGCACCCGTATGCGAACAGCATAACGTTTGGCGCCATAAACCAACACCTGAGCAACGCCGGTAATTGTTGAAAGGTTTGGCGAAAGCAGATTTTCTGCAAAGTCATTTAGGTCAGATAAATTTACCGAAGGAGAGCTCATCCGCACTACCAATACCGGGGTATCGGCTGGATTAATTTTTCGATAGGACGGGGGAATCGTCATTTCGATTGGGAGACGCTTTTGGGCTCGAAGCAGGGCTGCCTGAACGTCTACGGCAGCTTTATCGATATCACGATCGTTGTTAAATTCAAGCGTGATGTTGGTGGTGCCTAAAAAGTTACTTGAACTAATGACGGTAATACCATCAATTGTGGAAAACTCTTTTTCCAAAGGCAGTGCAACAGATGCCGCCATGTTTTCTGGTGAGGCGCCCGGAAGTGAGGCGCTCACTGAAATAACGGGGGAGTTAAAGCTAGGTAGTGCCGCTACCGGAATCTTTAGATAGGCAACAGAGCCGGCAATGACGGTTGCTACTGAAAGCAACACTGTCATTACGGGGCGCCGAATGCATAATTCGGAGAGTGTCATTTTTTCTCTGGGGTGCTAGGGGTTGCAGTTTGGCTGCCAGGGGCAGGCTTTGCCTCACGAATTTTGCCGCCAGGTCGAAGGTTTTGTTTTCCTTCCACTACAACGCGATCACCTGAGGATATACCTTCAACAACAGAAGTTCCTTGATAGTCATAGACTACCTTGACAGGCTTGGCGGTAACCTTATCACCTTCGCCAACTACATACACAGTCTTACCTCTTGGACTCATAATGACTGCTTGGGAAGGAACGGTAATGACATCTTTAAGGGTATTGGCAATGAGCGATACACGAGCAAACTGGCCTGGTAATAGACTCATGGAGTCATTCGGAATTTGTGCTTTGACTCGCACTGCAGCAATCTGCGGGTCAACTTGGTTATCAACAACGATGACTTTGCCTGCATAAGTATTTTTCCCTGAATCGCCAACAGTTACCTGCACAGACATCGCCTCACCATCGAGTTGATTTTCAAGAATGGTTGGAATGTCCTTTTCAGGGATTACAAACTGGACATTAATTGGATTTAATTGGGTAATTGTGACCATGGCACCAACGCTAGAGGTCGCGGTAGAGCTAGTAGATGTTGAAACCACATTACTTGCTTGAACCAATGAGCCTGGGAAGACGTTCACAATCCCTGCACGTCCATCAATAGGAGAGCGAATGTAATCGAAAGAGAGTTGCACTTCAGCGGCCTTGGCGGCAGCAATTGCTGATTTAGCATTGGCTGAAGAGGTGTCTAAGCCAGCCTTGGAGATAAAGTTCTTGGCAACTAATTCTTTGGCACGAAGATATTGTGCTTGAGCATCATCGGCTAATGCCTTTAATTTTTCGTAGTTTGCCTTATCGTTGCGATCATCCAACTGGAAGAGAAGATCGCCTGCTTTAACTTCTTGACCGTCTTTCACTAGAATTTTGGCAACTGTATTGGTAATCATGGGTCGGATGTCAACGATGTTATTCGAAACAATTGTTCCAGTTGCCTCGATGATGAGAGGAACATCCTTTTTTTCTACAACAACAGTACTCACTGTGATGGGTCCACCAGCCTTATCTGCTGTGGGAAAAAAATAATCAAATGTTTTAGAGGCCGCGTACAGCAGAATCATCACTAGCAGAATGCGCCATTTAAATTTAACTATGAACACTTTTGCAGTGGCATGATCTATTTTCTTGAGTTTGGCAGCCTGCGGAGAGAGCTTTTGCCAAAGCGCGCACAAGCGACTTTTAACAACGTTTTTCAGTTGAACCAATTTCACAACCAGCTGATCGAGTGAAGTTTCTATTTTTGACACAGTCTCGCTTTTCTCTGTTTTTATTGTTTAAATGCTGATTATGACCCCTCTTGGAGCACGCCCATTCTCTCATAAGATGGCTAAAAAGGAGGCTGCTGAGGTGCATTCGCCCTAGGGCAAAAACTCCTCAACCCCCTTGTTGGCCAGCTGGTCAGCTAACTCATTTCCGGGGTGCCCATTGTGCCCCCTGACCCAGTGCCAGGAGATCTCATGGTCAGGAAGTAGGGTATCCAGTTCCTGCCAGAGATCCGCATTTTTAACTGGATCCTTGCTAGCCGTCTTCCAGCCCCGTTTTTTCCATCCCTCAAGCCATTCTGTAACCCCCTTTTGAATATATTGGGAATCGGTCCACAGTTCAACAGTGCTGCGTTGTTTGAGGGCTTTTAAGGCGAAAATAACGGCGCATATTTCCATGCGGTTATTGGTGGTGAGTTTTTCGCCCCCATGGATATGCTTTTCATGGCTCCCAGAGCGCAAAACAGCACCCCAACCCCCAGGCCCAGGATTGCCTTTACAGGCGCCATCGGTATAGATCACGATGTGAGGATGGTGGACATGGGATTTTGAGTGCGGCATGTCAATAATTTACTTGGTATTCCTGCTTTTGAGACGCTTTTGCATATTGCTTCTCTCAGCAGCGGGGCTTAACTGCTTTATGGTAGGTATGCGGATAAGTGATGCGGGACCGATAAGGCGAATTCCTTGCTGTCGCTTAATGGCGGATACCAAAAAAACCGCCCCAAATATGGGCCACCAACGGTTACCCATTTTCTCTAAAAAATTCATCTTGCCCATCACTGATTCGCCTTGTAAAGGGAATTTATAGCAACCAAAATGACCGCGATCTAAAGAAAAGTTAAGCAATTCCAACCAATCTTTAATGCGAAAGAGGGTAATAAATTGACCATCTCTAGGGAGATAAGGGGTGCCAATTAGTCTGCTGAGATATTGTCTGACGCCCCACAGGCTTGCAGGGTTGAAGCCGGAAATAATTAAGCGACCTTCGGGTCTCAGTACTCGATCGACTTCTCGCAATATTTGATGGGGGTCTGTAGCAAATTCCAAAACATGCGGTAGAACAATGAGATCGAGACTTTCACTGGCAAAAGGGAGTTCTGTAGAGTCGCCTTCAATTAAATGCCAGTTGAAATTTGTGGCATGAGAGCGACTATCGTTAGAGTGAATCAGGATGGCATGTAATGGCATCCGATTTTCACTCAGTGTATTTATTTGAGGTAGACCTATTTGCACTGCATGAAAGCCAAAGACATCGGCAACAATTTGATCAAAACACCTCTGCTCCCATGCCAGTACATAACGTCCAGGGGGTGATTGGAGCCATTTTTCCCATGAGCTCCAGGGAGGTGCAGGCGTCTGAGAGGGGATGGGTGGGGTTGGTATCATCGGTCTATGGATAAGAATACTTTATTGCAGGTTTGGCCCATTCCGGCTTTTGATGATAACTATATCTGGTGTATTCACGATGGCAGCTCTGCTTTAGTGGTGGATCCAGGTGACTCAGCACCAGTTTTGGAGTATCTGAGGTCAAATCATTTGACCCTTAAAGCTATTCTCATTACCCACCACCATGCGGACCATACGGGCGGCATTCTGAACTTGTTGCAAAGCTTGGACGTAGATTTACCGGTTTATGGTCCAGTGGGGGATAACATCCCGGGCCGTACTAATGTCGTTATGCAGGATGACAAGGTTGAGATTGCTGCTCCCCGCATTAGCCTTAAAGTGTACGAAGTGCCTGGTCACACATTAAGTCATATTGCCTATTTTGCAAATATGCAAGCAAACGTTGTTGAGCCAATGCTGTTCTGCGGGGATACTTTATTTGCCTCTGGTTGCGGAAGATTATTTGAGGGTACACCTACGCAAATGTCGGAGTCGCTTGGTAAATTCTCTGCACTGCCAAAAAATACTTTGGTGTATTGCACTCATGAGTACACCTTATCGAATATTCGCTTTGCTTTAGCAGTAGAGCCCAATAACCTCAATCTAATCTCATGGGCAGAGCAGGCTAAATCTCTGCGAGAGCAGGGTTTACCAACTCTACCAACGACTATTGGGCAAGAGCTCCAGGTGAATCCTTTTATGCGTTGCGATCAAGCTGAAGTGATTGCGATGGCCAAAGAGGTTTCAGGACAGACATCATTGCCAACACCCGCACATGTCTTGGCAGTCATTCGCGGCTGGAAAGATCGCTTCTAATGCGGATGATGTATGCAGTAGTGGTGATTGCTGCTCTGTTGAGTGGTTGCGCTAGCACTGGCGATTGGTCTTCCGATACGCCAACCAAAGCGAATTCAAAAGCATCTAAAGCTGCTCGAGTAAACCTCAAAAATCAATCTGTTAGCAAGGTTTATGCGCCTTCTGACAATTTGTGGATACGTATTCGTGACGGCTATCAGATGGAGCCCATGAATACCCCGCTAGAGATTGAACAGGTTCGCTGGTTAGCTGCAAGACCAGACTACGTGAATCGCTCGATGACACGCTCTTCCCGCTATTTGTTTTATATCGTGCAGGAAGTGAATGCGCGCAATATGCCAACTGAAATTGCGCTGTTGCCATTTGTTGAAAGTGCGTTCGTAACCGATGCAAAGTCGAGCGCAAAGGCAGTGGGTTTATGGCAATTTATGCCCGCTACGGGCAAAGACTTTCGGCTCACGCAAAACGTATTTAGAGATGAACGAAGAGATGTTGTTCAGTCAACGGATGCAGCTTTAGATTACTTGCAGCGTTTAAATAATCAATTTGGTAGTTGGGAATTAGCGCTGGCAGCCTACAACTGGGGTGCGGGCAATATTTCTAAGGCACAGAAACGCAATGCAGCCGCTGGATTGCCAACGGATTATGAAAGCTTGACCTTGCCGCGTGAGACACGCAACTATGTTCCTAAATTGATGGCGTATCGACAAATTGTGTTAGATCCACAAGCGTATGGAATTATTCTGCCCGAGTTAGAAAATCACCCATACTTTGTAGCGGTTGAGGTGGGTAACGATATTGACGTTGCTCTTGTGATTAAGTTGGCTGAAATACCAGCAGATGAATTTCATAGCCTGAATCCTTCTTTTAATAAGCCAGTGATCTTGAGTAATGCTAACCAGCAAATTCTGTTGCCATTTGCGCATGCAGAGATCTTTCAGGATAACCTCAAGCAATACACCAAGCCGCTTTCTTCCTGGACTGCTGTTCAAGTAACCAAAACAGAGAGCGTTGATCAGGCAGCCAAAACTTTAGGTGTGGATATCGATACGCTTCGTGATGTCAATGGAATTCCAAGAGGAATGCGTATACGAGCAGGCTCTACCGTACTAATACCCAAAACCAGTCGCAGACCGGGGGATGTTTCAACTGCCATGGCAGAAAATGCCAGTCTCAGTTTGGAAAAGCCGGCTCCACCCGCACCTAAGTGTTCCAAACCCGCCAAGGGAGCAAAAGGTGCCAAATCAACAAAATGTGTTGCGCCTAACAATCCTAAGACAGCGGATAAAGGTGTAACTAAGGGTAATTCTTCTGGAAAAAATGCTGCATCTCAGCATAAATCCGCATCGACAGGACTTGCAAAATCTGCGAAAAATGGTAGTTCACCCACACCAGCAAGCGGCAACGCTAGTAAAGGGGTGAATAAAAACCAGTAATTTGAGTAACTTTTTAAGAGATCAGGTTGACCATGTCCTATAAAGCACATCACGAACGCTCAATTAAAGACCCAGATGGATTTTGGGGTGAGCAAGCGCAGTTAATACACTGGGAAAAGCCTTTCGACAAAGTTCTGAATTACAACAACCCCCCATTTGCCAAATGGTTCGAGGGTGGCTTAACCAATCTTTGCTACAACGCAGTTGATCGTCATCTTAAAGATCGCCCAAATCAAATTGCCCTAGTTGCCGTTTCCACGGAAACCAATCAAGAGAAGGCGTATACATTTACAGAGCTTTACGAAGAAGTCAATCGCATGGCTGCAATTTACAAAGCAGCAGGCGTTAAAAAGGGTGATCGTGTCCTCATCTATATGCCTATGATTGCTGAGGCTTGTTTTGCAATGCTTGCCTGCGCCCGTATTGGTGCGATTCACTCTGTGGTGTTTGGTGGTTTTGCATCACACAGTTTGGCATCTCGTATTGATGATGCCAAACCAAAGCTCATTGTTTCTGCAGAAGCGGGTGCTCGTGGCGGGAAAGCGGTTCCATACAAGCCTTTGTTAGATGAAGCTATTACGCTGGCTGAATATAAGCCAGAAAAAGTCTTGATTGTGAATCGTGGTTTGACTGAATTCACCACCGTAGCTGGTCGTGATTTGGATTACGCAAGCGAACGTCAAAAACATTTGAATGAGGTTGTACCTATTGAGTGGGTTGATGCCACTCATCCTTCTTATATTTTGTACACCTCCGGTACAACTGGTAAGCCGAAAGGTGTGCAGCGTGATACAGGTGGTTACGCGGTAGCCCTCGCGGCTTCTATGAAGCATATCTTTACAGGCAATGCTGGTGAGACGATGTTCTGCACATCAGATATCGGTTGGGTTGTTGGCCACAGCTACATTATTTATGCACCTTTGCTATCTGGCATGGCCACAATCATGTATGAGGGCACGCCTTTACGTCCTGATGCTGGTATATGGTGGGAGTTGGTAGACAAGTACAAAGTGTCAGTCATGTTCTCGGCGCCAACTGCGGTTCGCGTCCTGAAAAAACAAGATCCCGCATTCTTAACGAAATTTGATCTTTCTAAATTGCGCGCCTTGTTCTTGGCGGGCGAGCCATTGGATGAGCCAACAGCAAGCTGGATTCATGGTGCCATTAATAAACCAATCGTTGATAACTACTGGCAAACAGAAACAGGCTGGCCAATGCTGGCAATTCAGCGTGGTGTAGAAGTCATGCCGCATAAGTTTGGCTCGCCGGGCGTGCCATCTTTTGGTTACAACATGAAATTACTCGACGATGCCACCTCTGAAGAGTTGGGCCCAGATCAGAAGGGTGTTATTGCTATTGAAGGCCCATTACCCCCAGGTTGCATGCAAACCGTTTGGGGTGATGACAAGCGCTTTATCAGCACTTACTGGGAAACGATTCCAGGTAAATTGATTTATTCCACTTTTGACTGGGGTATTAAAGACAAGGATGGGTACTTCTTCATCTTAGGTCGCACGGATGATGTGATCAACGTTGCTGGACATCGTCTGGGTACTCGTGAGATTGAAGAAAGCATTTCTAGTCACTCAAACGTTTCAGAAGTTGCAGTGGTTGGTATTGAGGACAAGCTTAAAGGTCAGGCTGCCATTGCTTTTGTGATTCCGAAGGATGCCTCCAATACAGCTACCTTAGAGGCTGAGTGTATGAAGACGGTGGATACCACCCTTGGCGCTATTGCACGTCCTGGTCGCGTTTATATTGTTACAGCGCTACCGAAGACCCGTTCAGGCAAGATTGTTCGTCGCGCACTCCAAGCTGTAGCCGAAGGTCGGGATCCTGGTGATATCAGCACAATGGATGACCAGTCTGTTTTAGCTCAAATCAAGACCATCATTGAGCAGAGTGCTAAGGCATAAAAACTGCTAATTGGGGATAAATTGCGCCTTTGGCCATTAGGCTGGGGGAGCAATTCACCTTCTAACCCCTATTCGGCCGTAAATCCAAGGGTTTACGAGCAAAAATGTTATGATTACAGGGTTCGAAACTTAATAAATACCCTAGCGCTTAAAGACACTCACCACCCGCAAAAACATCCCCGGGCTAGTCTTTTTGGGGGTTTTGAGCGTCGGATGGAGCAGGGACTGGAGATGGTTTGTCACCCTTGCTTCCTTCTTTTCCCCCAGCCGTGTTGGCCTTAGCCGACGGCACCATATTTCCCGGTTTTAGCATTGGCGCCCCTGGCGAAACTACTGGCGAAGTCGTTTTTAATACTGCACTGACTGGATATCAAGAGATCATTACTGATCCTAGCTACTCTCGTCAAATTGTTACCTTGACCTATCCGCATATCGGCAATGTCGGCGTAAATGCGCAAGATGCAGAATCAGATCAGATTCATGCTGCTGGACTGGTTATTAAAGACTTACCAAAGCGCGTCTCCAACTTCCGCTCAGAAGGTTCTTTAGATGACTACCTCAGCAAAGCAGGTGTTTTGGGCATTGCTGGCATCGATACCCGTAAGCTGACTAGAATTTTGCGTGATAAGGGTGCCCAATCAGGTGCCATTGTTGCTGGCAAACTAGGTGATAGTTATGAGGCCTTAGGCGCGAAGGCGCTTGAGCTTGCTAAAGCTTTTCCTGGTATGTCAGGCTTAGATCTTGCAAAAGTCGTTACTACCAAAAAGGCCTATGAGTGGCGCGAAGCTGAATGGGATCTTCATGGTCCAAACGGCAAGCCGGCTTACAGAACATTAGATACCAGCAAGCCAGTGAAAAAAGTAGTGGCTTATGACTTCGGCGTGAAACGTAATATCCTGCGTATGCTAACTGAACGTGGCTGTCAATTGACGGTAGTGCCGGCACAAACTAGTGCAGCAGAAGTTCTAGCGATGAATCCTGATGGCGTGTTCTTCTCAAACGGCCCGGGCGATCCTGGCCCATGTGATTACGCTATCGCTGCCGCTAAAGAAATTATTGAAAAAGGGGTGCCAACCTTTGGCATCTGTTTAGGTCATCAAATTATGGGTCTCGCAGCAGGTGCAAAGACATTAAAGATGAAGTTTGGCCACCATGGCGCCAATCATCCTGTAAAAGATTTGGATACAGGTCGCGTTGCCATCACTTCTCAGAACCATGGATTTGCTGTTGATGCCAATACATTGCCAAGCAATATTCGTGTGACTCATGTGTCTTTATTTGATGGCTCCTTGCAGGGTTTGGCATGGAATGACAAGCCAGCACTGTGCTTCCAAGGGCATCCTGAGGCCTCACCAGGTCCTCATGATATTGCTTATTTATTTGATCGTTTTGTGGAGCTAATGAATGCTGCCAAGAAGGAGGGCAAATAATGCCTAAGCGTAGCGACATTAAGAGCATCCTGATTATTGGTGCTGGTCCAATTGTCATTGGCCAGGCCTGTGAGTTTGATTATTCTGGAGCGCAAGCTTGCAAAGCCTTGCGTGATGAAGGCTACAAAGTTATTTTGGTCAACAGTAATCCTGCAACCATCATGACCGACCCAGAGATGGCCGATGTAACGTATATCGAGCCAATTACTTGGGAGGTAGTTGAACGCATCATTGCTACTGAAAAGCCGGATGCTATTTTGCCAACCATGGGTGGACAAACTGCGCTGAACTGCGCATTAGATCTGCACCGTCATGGCGTTCTCGAGAAATACGGCTGCGAGCTCATTGGTGCCTCACCAGAAGCCATTGATAAGGCCGAAGATCGTCAGAAATTTAAAGAGGCGATGACCAAAATTGGTTTGGGTTCTGCAAAGTCTGGCATTGCGCACTCCATGGATGAGGCGCATGAGGTGCAGCAGCAAATTCAGAAGGAAACTGGCAGCCTAGGCTTCCCGGTAGTGATTCGTCCCTCATTCACCATGGGCGGATCAGGCGGCGGTATTGCTTATAACCGTGAAGAGTTTGAAGAAATTTGTAAACGTGGTCTCGATTTATCGCCAACACGCGAGCTCTTAATTGAAGAGTCTCTCTTGGGTTGGAAAGAATTCGAGATGGAAGTAGTGCGCGATCGCAATGACAACTGCATCATTGTTTGCTCGATTGAGAATTTAGATCCAATGGGTGTTCATACTGGTGACTCTATTACCGTAGCACCTGCTCAAACTTTGACGGATAAAGAGTATCAAATCATGCGTAATGCATCGATTGCCGTTCTGAGGGAAATTGGTGTTGATACCGGTGGATCTAACGTTCAATTCTCGATTAATCCAATGGATGGTCGCATGATCGTCATTGAGATGAATCCACGGGTTTCACGTTCTTCAGCCTTAGCTTCAAAGGCCACGGGTTTCCCTATCGCGAAGATTGCGGCTAAATTGGCGGTTGGTTACACCTTAGATGAACTTAAGAACGACATCACCGGCGGCGCAACCCCTGCATCATTTGAACCTTCAATCGATTACGTCGTTACCAAGATTCCTCGCTTTGCATTTGAGAAATTCCCACAGGCAGATTCCCGCTTAACGACACAGATGAAGTCAGTTGGCGAAGTCATGGCCATTGGCCGCACTTTCCAAGAGTCTTTCCAGAAAGCCCTACGAGGGTTAGAGGTTGGTGTAGATGGTTTGGATGAAGTATCCACAGATCTTGATGACATCATCAATGAAATCAATGAGCCAGGCCCTGATCGTATTTGGTATTTGGCAGACGCATTCCGCATGGGTATGGGTCTTGATGAGATTTACTCTGAAACGAAGGTTGACCCTTGGTTCCTGGAGCAAATTGAAGAGCTCATCACCATTGAAACTGAGCTGAAACAGCGCAAGATCGACAGTCTTACAGCCCCAGAGTTACGCTTTGTAAAGCAAAAGGGCTTCTCCGATCGTCGGTTAGCAAAGTTATTAAAAGTTGATGCTGCATCCGTTCGTGCGGCGCGCCATCGTTTAAAAGTGGTGCCAGTCTATAAGCGTGTTGATACCTGTGCGGCTGAATTCTCAACTAATACTGCTTACCTGTATTCAACCTACGAAGCAGAGCATGGCGAATGTGAGTCACAGCCGACCAATAATGAAAAGATTATGGTCTTGGGCGGTGGTCCAAACCGTATTGGTCAAGGTATTGAGTTTGACTATTGCTGCGTGCATGCTGCCTTAGCAATGCGTGATGATGGCTACGAAACTATCATGGTGAACTGCAACCCCGAAACTGTCTCGACTGACTACGACACATCAGATCGCTTGTACTTTGAGCCACTGACTCTGGAAGATGTATTGGAGATTGTTGCCAAAGAGAAGCCTAAAGGCGTCATCGTTCAATACGGCGGTCAAACACCTTTAAAGCTTGCCTTAGATCTTGAGCGCAATGGTGTGCCAATCATCGGCACCTCTCCAGACATGATTGATGCAGCAGAAGATCGCGAGCGCTTCCAAAAGTTGCTTCAAGATCTCGGTTTGCGTCAGCCGCCTAATCGGACGGCACGTACCGAAGAAGAGGCTCTTAAGCTTGCCGAAGAAATTGGTTACCCATTGGTAGTTCGTCCTTCCTATGTTTTGGGTGGTCGTGCAATGGAAATTGTTCATGATGGTCGCGATCTTGAGCGTTATATGCGTGAGGCCGTGAAGGTGTCCCATGATTCTCCGGTCCTGCTTGACCGCTTCTTAAATGATGCTATCGAGTGCGACGTGGACTGCATTAGCGATGGCGCAGCCGTATTTATTGGCGGCGTCATGGAGCATATCGAACAAGCCGGTGTTCACTCTGGCGACTCAGCCTGCTCATTGCCTCCATACTCATTATCTGATGCGACAGTAGCTGAGATTAAACGTCAAACTGCAGCGATGGCCAAAGGTCTGAATGTGGTTGGTTTGATGAACGTCCAGTTTGCGATTCAAAATGTCGATGGCAAAGATGTGATCTATGTACTTGAGGTTAATCCACGAGCATCTCGGACTGTGCCTTTCGTATCTAAGGCTACTGGCTTGCAACTTGCAAAGATCGCTGCTCGTTGTATGGTTGGTCAGACTCTAGAGCAGCAGGGCATTCAGAATGAAGTGAAGCCGCCATACTTCTCAGTGAAAGAAGCAGTATTCCCATTCAATAAGTTCCCAGGTATTGATCCAATTCTCGGGCCAGAAATGCGTTCAACCGGCGAAGTGATGGGTGTTGGCAAGACTTTTGGTGAGGCCTTGTTTAAATCTCAGCTCGGCGCTGGCATCAAGTTGCCTAAGAGTGGAACGGTTCTATTGACTGTCAAAGATAGTGACAAGCCAAAGGCGATTGAAGTTGCTAAGCTATTGCATCAACTGGGTTTCCCGATGGTTGCCACCAAAGGTACTGCTGCAGCAATTGAGGCGGCAGGCTTACCAGTTAAGGTGGTGAATAAGGTGAAGGACGGGCGTCCACATATTGTCGATTTCATTAAGAATGGCGAGATTTCACTGGTATTTACTACTGTTGATGAAACCCGGACTGCGATCGCCGACTCTAGATCGATTAGAACAAGCGCTCAAGCTAATGGCGTAACGTATTACACGACCATTAGTGCCGCACGAGCAGTAATGGATGGTTTATTAGCCTCTGAAAATGGCCGACTCGACTCGCTTGAGGTTTATTCCTTACAAAACTTACATCGGGCGCTCATTTAATCTAAAATTGACTTTTATAAGTGCGATTTTGCGCAAGAATTTAAGTTAGGTTAGTTTTATGAGCACAATTCCCATCACCAAGCGCGGTGCAGAACTTCTCAAGGGGGAGCTGCACCGTCTTAAACACGTTGAACGTCCTGCTGTTATCAATGCTATCTCCGAAGCGCGCGCCCAAGGCGATCTCTCTGAGAATGCTGAATACGATGCTGCTAAAGAAAAGCAAGGTTTCATTGAAGGCCGTATTCAAGAGTTAGAGGGTAAGTTATCGGCAGCTCAAATTATTGATCCCGCCACCCTAGATGTTGCTGGACGGATAGTGTTTGGCGCTACTGTTGATTTAGAAGACTTAGAAGATGGCACCAAGCTCACCTATCAGATCGTTGGGGATGATGAAGCAGATATCGCTGTCCAAAAAATCTCGATCAGCTCTCCAATTGCGCGCGCATTAATCGGCAAAGAAGAGGGTGATGTTGTAGCAGTTCAAGCACCTGGTGGTAATCGTGAAGTTGAAATCTTGGCTGTGCGTTACGTCTAATGCATCGCATTTGTACCCAGAGAATTTTTAGCCTGGTTTCAGGCCTCTGGGTGGGCAGTTTCATTACCGTTGGATTTTTAGTTGTTCCGGTATTGTTCTCTAGCCTGGGAGACAGGCAAGTTGCCGGCATGGTTGCAGCAAATCTCTTCAAAACCACAGCTTATATGGGTGTCGCCTTAAGTGCCTTTTTAATGCTGATGTCAAATTATCTGGTGGAACAGGGTGGAGACCATTACCGCACCACTCGCTGGGTTTTATTGGGAATGCTCGCATGTACAGTTTGCGCAGCATTCGTCATTATTCCATGGATGAACACACTGAGGGATCAGGCTCTCTATTTGGGCCTGTCAGTTCGCGAGTCTACTAATGCCGCATTATTTGCTCGTCTGCATGGCGTCTCCAGCGCGCTGTTTATGATTCAAGCGGTGCTCGGTCTTGCCTTAGTTTGGCGGGCAACAAAAAACGCCGACTAGCGGCGTTTCTCTATTTCACTTACTCTGATTACGAGCCAAGCGATTTTTTCTTGGTACTACTCATTCTCACTTTACGCTTCTTAATTGGTGCCGGTGCAGCAACGGCTTTTCTGTAACCAGGAGATGACCAGCCAATTTTGGATTCTGCCGCTTCTGAGCGCAATGCCCGTTTCTTAGGCGTTGCCGATTTCACTGCGGCTGCACGTGCAAAGGGTGCCGCATTTGAAGCAGAGCGACGATCCGATCTTTCGGAAGTGCTGGTACGAATACCAGCTTTTGCGGGAGCACGATTTGGCTGGCGCTTTGTACGTGGGGCCTGCAAAGATTTTTTGGTTTGCTTGCTTGATCGACCCAGATTACTAAAAGCCTCATCAACCATATCCTTTGGTTTCCACAGTACGAGCAACTTGCCAATATGTTGAACTGGAGCAGCACCTAGTTTGTCGCAAAGCTCTTCATAGATAGCGATACGTGCTTCACGTTCATCACCAAAAACACGGATCTTAATTAGACCGTGATGATTGATGGCCAATTTAGCTTCTTTGATGACGGCAGGCGTTAAGCCGTCGCCACCAATCATGACAACAGGACTTAAGTCGTGAGCATCAGCTTTGAGGGATTTGCGTTGTGCAGGGGTAATGGTGAGTGCGGTCATGGGGTCGATGATAGAGCATTGAGGATCAAAATTGCCCTTTTAGCTTGAATTTGCCTGCATTTTGCTCGATTCCTTTTGCTTTAGAGAGCAGAAACTAGGAAAATAGAGAGCGAAAGTGGGTAAGTTGTGGCAAAGAATAAATTTAATAAAAGTTGGTTGCAGGATCATTTAACTGATCCCTATGTGAAGATGGCTCAGAAAGAGGGTTATCGCGCTAGAGCGGTTTATAAGCTCAGTGAAATTGACGAGCAAGATCATCTCATCAAAGCGGGCATGACTATTGTGGACTTAGGGAGCGCTCCTGGGAGCTGGTCTCAGTACGTTCGCAACCGTCTTACTGAGCTTGGTAAAAGCAATCCCAAAATTGAGTCTGGCAAACCCGATGGTCAGATTATCGCCATTGATATTTTGCCTATGGAAGATATTGCTGATGTGAGCTTTATCCAGGGTGACTTTAGGGAGGATGAGGGGCTTGCTGCTTTAGAGGCGCTTTTACCTAAGAGTGCCGAAGGCAAGGTAGATTTGGTTCTATCGGATATGGCACCAAACCTTTCCGGAGTTGGTGTGGCTGATGCTGCCAGAATGGCTTTCTTAGCTGAGATAGCCCTAGACTTTGCTAAGGCCCATCTAAAACCTGAAGGCGCACTGTTGATTAAGTGTTTTAACGGTAGTGGTTACAGCCAAATTGTGGAATCCTTTAAAAAGGTCTTCAAAACGGTTGCCTCCCGTAAACCTAAAGCATCCAGGGCAAAGTCTTCGGAGATCTTCTTATTGGGAAGAAACCTAAAGTCGTCAAAATAAGCACCAAAATACCTAATAACCCCCCAAATTTAAGGGGGTTTATCAAATAAATAAGCCATTAGCCCTTGAAAAAGGGTGGTAGTAGAATCAAATACTTAGGAAGTAAATCGCTTTAACTCCTGGATCAATCCAGAAAAGGACTCATTTTGAACAGCAATATGTTCCAAAAAATCGGCGTGTGGCTCATTGTGGGCTTGGTGCTTTTCACTGTTTTTAAGCAGTTTGATAAGCCTAAGGACCAAACTCAGGTGACGTATTCCCAATTCATGGATGACGCCAAAGTCGGCAAAATAAAGCGTGTAGATGTTCAAGGTCGTACATTGCAAGTAACACCTGCTGATGGCAATAAATACTCCATCATCTCTCCAGGGGATATCTGGATGGTAGGTGACCTCATGAAATATGGTGTTCAGGTGACGGGTAAAGCTGATGATGAACCAAACATGTTGGTTTCTGCTTTGTACTATCTTGGCCCAACCTTATTGATTATTGGTTTTTGGTTTTTCATGATGCGCCAAATGCAAGGTGGTGGCAAAGGTGGGGCTTTTTCCTTTGGCAAATCCAAAGCACGTCTCATCGATGAAAACAGCAACACAGTCACTTTTGCCGACGTTGCAGGTTGCGATGAAGCAAAAGAAGAAGTCTTTGAGATTGTTGATTTCTTAAAAGATCCACAAAAGTTTCAAAAACTTGGCGGTCGCATTCCGCATGGTGTTTTGCTCGTGGGACCTCCGGGTACTGGTAAAACCCTTTTAGCCCGTGCCATTGCAGGTGAGGCGAAGGTTCCATTCTTCTCGATCTCTGGTTCTGACTTTGTGGAGATGTTCGTTGGTGTTGGTGCATCACGTGTGCGTGACATGTTCGAAAACGCCAAGAAAAACTCTCCTTGCATTATCTTTATTGATGAGATTGATGCTGTTGGTCGTCACCGTGGTGCCGGCATGGGTGGTGGTAATGATGAGCGTGAGCAAACACTAAACCAAATGCTCGTTGAGATGGATGGTTTTGAAAGTAATAGCGGCGTTATTGTTGTTGCTGCCACAAACCGTTCTGATGTATTAGACAAGGCCTTATTACGTCCAGGTCGTTTCGATCGTCAAGTGCACGTTGGCTTGCCAGACATTCGTGGTCGCGAGCAAATTTTGCAAGTGCATATGCGCAAAGTTCCAATTGATCCTGACGTGAATGCTGCTGTCTTGGCACGCGGTACTCCCGGTTTCTCAGGAGCGGATTTGGCGAACTTGGTAAATGAGTCTGCATTGTTTGCAGCACGCCGTAATAAGCGTGCAGTGGATATGAAAGACTTTGAGGATGCTAAAGACAAGATCTATATGGGTCCTGAGCGTAAGTCAGCTGTCATGCGTGAAGAGGAGCGTCGCAACACTGCTTATCATGAGTCAGGTCACGCTGTTGTAGCCAAGGTTTTGCCTAAGGCTGATCCTGTTCATAAGGTGACTATCATGCCGCGGGGCATGGCTTTGGGTGTGACATGGCAGTTACCGGAATTTGATCGCGTGAACTTGTATAAAGATCGCATGATGGAGGAATTGGCTATCTTGTTTGGTGGTCGTGCCGCTGAAGAGGTGTTTTTGCATTCTTCAAGTACTGGCGCATCTAATGACTTTGAGCGCGCTACGAAGATGGCTCGTGATATGGTGACTCGTTACGGCATGAGTGATAGCTTGGGTACCATGGTTTATGTTGATACTGAATCAGAAAGTATTTTTGGTCGCAACAGTACTAAAACGGTATCTGAGTTAACTCAACAAAAAGTAGACGCAGAAATTCGTACGTTGATTGATAGTCAATATGCCTTAGCTAGATCAATCTTGGAACAAAATCGAGATAAAGTTGAGGCGATGGTTGCTGCTTTGCTTGAATGGGAAACCATTGACGCAGAGCAGATTAATGACATCATGGCAGGTCGCCCACCACGGGCTCCTAAGCCGCCTCCAGCTACTCAATTTGGGAATTCTGCTGGTAGCCCTGGCCCTGCGACCGGCAGTGCTCCAGCTACCGCTTAACGACTTTATTTAGCTGTTGTCTTTGATGCATTATCAAAGCCTTCAAGTGATGCCCACAACTTGGCGTTGTGGGCGTTTTCTTTTTGATTTCAGCAAACGTAAGCGCCCGATCGTGATGGGCATCCTCAATGCAACCCCAGACTCATTTTCTGATGGCGGTAAATTCAGAAACGCTACGGATGCTATTGCACAAGCAGAGTTGATGATTCAAAACGGAGTTGACCTCATTGACATTGGCGGTGAATCAACTCGACCAGGTGCCGAGCCAGTTGAATTGCAAGAAGAGTTGGATCGGGTGCTTCCGGTAATTGAGGTGCTTAAAGATTGTGGGGTGCCTTTATCAATAGATACCTATAAAGCAGAAACAATGCGTCAAGCATTAAGGGCGGGAGTAGATTGTGTCAATGATATTTGGGCATTAAGACAGACGGATGCCTTAGATGCCGTGATGGAAAGTCATGACTGCGGCATCGTATTGATGCACATGCAACGAGATCCCTTAACAATGCAATTTAACCCTGAATATCAGGACGTTATTGCTGAGGTAAAGCAATTTCTGAAGGATAGAACGGAGCTCCTCATTTCCAAAGGCATTAGCATGGAACGGATCGCCATTGATCCAGGATTTGGCTTCGGTAAAAGTTTGGAGCACAACCTTAAGATGTTGGCAAACTTTGACGACTTCAACACCATAGGCCTTCCTGTATTGGCAGGGATTTCGCGTAAATCCATGATCGGTAAAATTACTGGTAAAGACACTCACGACCGAGCTGCCCCAAGCATTGCCGCAGCAATTATGGCCGCCGATCGTGGCGCTCAGATCGTCCGAGTTCATGATGTTGCCGAGACGGTTGATGCCTTAAAGCTTTGGGAGGCTATAAATACTTAGTGCGCCTCTAAGTTTTATAATCAAATCCATGAAAAAACAATACTTTGGCACGGACGGCATTCGAGGCGAGGTGGGGCTGTTTCCAATTGTTCCGGAGTTTATGACTCGACTGGGCTATGCTGCCGGAATAGTACTGACGCGTGAAGCTAAGCAGGGTGAGCGGTGCAAAATACTCATTGGTAAAGACACGCGCGTATCAGGATATTTATTGGAAGCGGCTTTGGAGGCTGGGTTTGCTGCTGCTGGTGTTGATGTCATGCTCTGCGGTCCCATTCCAACCCCTGGCGTTGCCTATCTCACTAAGGCATTGCGTTTATCTGCCGGTTTAGTGATCTCTGCTTCACACAACCCCTATCAAGATAACGGTATCAAATTTTTCTCTGCCAAAGGCGACAAGCTATCTGACGAGTTTGAGCTAGCCATTGAAGCTGAATTAGAAAAGCCAATGGGTTGCGTGAATTCAAAAGAGCTTGGTAAAGCTTTTCGATTAGATGATGCTGCAGGACGCTATATTGAGTTTTGTAAATCCACGTTTCCAGGCGAACTTAATCTCAAAGGATTGAAGCTTGTAGTAGATTGCGCAAATGGTGCTGCTTATCACACAGCCCCCCATGTTTTCCATGAGTTAGGCGCAGAAGTGATTTCAATTGGCGTTAGCCCAGATGGTCGCAATATCAATGATGGTTGCGGGGCAACTGCTCCAGCCGCCTTAATTGCAAAAGTTAAGGAAGTTAAGGCAGACATAGGTATTGCTCTTGATGGCGATGCCGATCGCTTGCAAATGGTAGACGCGTCTGGTCGTCTATTTAATGGTGATGAGCTTCTTTACGTATTAGCAAAAGATCGCTTGGAGCGTGGGCAGCAGATTGGTGGGGCTGTGGGTACCCTAATGACGAATCTTGCAGTTGAAAACGCCATTAAAGAACTAGGTATTGCTTTTGAGCGTGCGAATGTAGGTGATCGTTATGTTTTAGAGTTGCTAAAACAGAATGGTTGGATTATTGGCGGCGAAGGTTCGGGCCATTTACTCTGTCTGGATCAACACTCCACGGGTGATGGCACGATTGCGGCACTTCAAGTATTGGCTGCGATGAGCCAAAACAAGAAAAGTCTTGCGCAGTTATTGGATTCCGTCAAAGTATTCCCGCAGGTACTTTTAAATATCAAATTCAAACCCGGGTACGACTGGAAAGCGGATGAGAAGCTAATAAATCAAATTGCTAAGGTTGAGACAGAGCTTCAACATATTGGTAGGGTTCTGATACGCACCTCGGGGACAGAGCCTTTATTACGCGTGATGGTTGAGAGCAAGGATGCTGATATTGCAATGAGAGCAGCCAAAAGTATTGCAGATTTAGTGCCAACTGCCTAACCTACTCAATGGCATTAAGGGCTTAATCTGGCCACAGGCAGCGCCACAAACCGACTTACTTTCATCGGTTGGTGATAAGCTCAAGAAAAAAAGGGGCATTGAATGAAGCTACATCCATCTATCACCAATAGAGAATTTAAACTCTTAATCAAACCCAAAGGGCTTGATCGTCATGCCAAAATTTTGCTCCTGAGTGAGCAGATCGTAAAGTTTTGCAAGAAAAGTAAAGTAGATTTCTTTCACATTGATAACGCAGATACTGGCTTACGTAATATTTACTTTTACGATACACCTGGCGAGGATTTCCGTTTAAATAATATTATTTTGCGTGTTCGTGAGTCTCGACAGAATGTGTGGGTTGATGACTATGCTGAAGTAACACTCAAGTGTCGAACCCATGACATGGAACATGCCTCTAATTTCAATCCTGTCCCAAAGAAGAAAATAAAATCAAGAGCTCGCTTTAAAGAGGAAATTTTACGGGGCGATGCCCTAGGCTCTAGACGTCAAATTTTCTCAAATAACGCTATTTTGGATGCCGTTCCAATTGATAGTTTATTTGATAGATCTATCAGTGCCATTTGTGAGTATTTCCCGGGTATTGCAAATCTCTCAATTGATAAAAAAACTCCTGTGAATATTGTTGGCGGTCCTACTAATAAGATTCTTGAAGCATGCCTGCCATTAGGAAACCTAGTTTTCGGAGATGGGGTTCAAGCCCATTGTGAAATTGCAATTTGGTTTAGAACTGCTGGCGACCCTATCGTAGGGGAGCTCGCCTTTTCGTATCGCGTGAACGACGAAAATCGTTCACAAGCTAAGGCTCATAAGAGGGCTGATAAATTTTTCAAAAAGCTTCAAATTGAATTGGCTGATTGGTTAGAAATAGGTAGTACAAAAACGGCTTTAATTTATGGAAAGCCTGAATGAGCTCCAAAAGCTTGACCGATAAATTGGTGCCAGTTGGTTTATGCGACCTCTTTATCCAGTTTTTTCTCATTGGCGCCGTCAGTTTTGGTGGAGGAATTATTGCCTATGAGCGTATTCTTTTAATCGAAAAAAGAAGTTGGCTTACTGCCGACGAATTCATGGGCTATCTTGCAATTAGCCAAACCATGCCTGGCTTAAACTCTGTCAACCTAGCTGTACTTACAGGCGATCATTTGCGCGGGGCTCTTGGGGCTCTTATTGCAACCATTGGCTTAATATTGCCTGGATCACTATTTGTTTTGGCAATAGGAGTTGCATACACTTCGAATACTGATCACCCAATGGCAAATCTTATTTTGGCCGGAGTCGCTGCAGCTGCCTGCGGATTATTGGCTGCAATTACATACCGTATTGGTGATGAGCACTGGAAGCATCTGAAGTCGCTTCTCATTATTATTCTCACCTTTATTTTGATGAGTATTGTGAAGTTGAGCTTGCCGATTGTTCTCTTAATTATGGCGCCAATAGCTATCTATATTTATCGCCCAAGAACTAGCTCATGACTCAGCTCCTGTCATTGGCATTCTGCTTTGGGCTTCTTTCACTGATGGCCGTTGGGGGTGGGACTGCGGTATTACCTGAAATGCAAACCGTATTAGCTCATCAGTTCGGTATTGATCAGCTGCATTTTGTACATATTTATAGTATTGGGCAAATTGCTCCAGGGCCTAATATGTTGATGGTCTTGGTGATTGGATTTCAGATTGCAGGCTTGGTTGGGGCTGGAGTTGTTCTACTCTCATTTTTCTTGCCATCGAGCATTTTGTGCTTTTATGTTGGACGCATCTGGAATCGTTTTGGCGAAAGCCCTTGGCGCAGAAGCATCCAAAATGCTTTAGAGCCTATTTCGATTGGCTTAATGGCATCCGGTGTTTATGCCGTAGCCAAATCATCTATCGTGAGTCCCATAACTTTGGGATTGGCTTTAATTTCGCTGTATTTGCTTTTGAGAACAAAAGTCAATCCTGTATTTGTCATTCTGGGGTCTGGATTACTGGGATTTCTCTTGCTCAAATATCTATAGTAGACGCCTTCATCAAAATGCTGCGCGTATACCAACCATGAGACTTCTTCCAGGTTGTGGCGCATATAGTCTGACTGACATTGGTGAAGTTGCGTAGCGAATCTCTTCATTCAAGAGATTTTTCAATGTTAAATAGCCAGTCCAATTTACTTGACCGATACGCTCTGTGTAGGAAAGATTGGCATTCACTAAGTTGTAACTTGGAGTTGGTCCAATTTCCCAGCTAGCTAATTTGTTTTGTTGGTAGCTGTAGATATAGGTAGCACTTGTTAACCAGCCGTTACGTTGGTAGGCCAATTCAGTTCCTAAACGAGGGGCTGGCTGTAATGGCAGATTACCTCCTGCGATAAATGTTCCCTGCGATACATCGCCAAACAATCTGCCTCCAATACCGATTTCATTCCAGTTATAGCTAAGCTCTGCTTCTGCGCCTTGAATTGAGGCATTGGCTTGAGAGGCTTGAACAACAGAAAAGTTTTCATTGGCTTGACTATACGCACCAGTGTAGTAGCCATAGATATAGTTACTAAATTGGTTCTTATAAATACTGGCTTTGCTGCGAATCAACCCTAAACTCTTTTGAAAGCTGAGCTCTAAATTGTGTGAGGTTTCGGTGCTTAAATTGGCGTTGCCGATATCAAATGTTGCAGTTGAATCATGCGGACCATAAGAATAAAGCTCTTGTGCAGAAGGAGCTCTTTGAGATACCGTGTAAGCAAGGCCTAAACCGTAACCTTTAGCAATATCCAACATTCCTCCAGCTGAATAGGACATCAAATTAAATTGTCTACTCTGCAAAGACGGAGGGCCATACGAGGTGGGAACAAATTCTTGGCTACTTGAGCTTGGGAATTGCGTTCCAGAATTTGGATTTTGGGTGGCATAGCTATAACGACCGCCAAGACTAGTTTTTAAGGGGCCATACCGTCCCTCTTCAACCAAGAAGAGAGCGGTTGAATTCGATTTTGTCTGCGGCACAATGGCATAATTATTGGTAGATAAATCGGTGGCATTGAGGGTTGCGCCGGTAATTTGCGCACCTAATATGCCCTTGGATCCCAGCAATTCTTTGTGTGCCAACTCTAGCCTTGCTTCGGTAGCACTGTTGTTCCATTGTGTAGAGGCAATTCCATTATTCGTAAATTCTGTATGTTGATAATTTGTATTGGCTGCGCTAATTTTGACTGAACTAAAACCATCAAATAGATCATTAGTTTGGCGAGCAAAATCGTAACGATTCTGAGACTGCTGAATAAAACCACCTTCAGCAGTAGGAATTCCGTAGTTATGATTCAGACGCTCTAAAGAGATGCCGGTATATCCATCAGAACGAACATAGCTTGCGCCTAGACCCATACTATTTTCATTACTGAAAGAAAAGGGTAGCTTGCCGCTATAGGGAATATTTACTGGTTGACCAGGATTAATGGACCAATTTGTATTGGGTCCACCTTCTTCTGCGAAACCGGGGATGCGATAGTTGTTGGAGTTGCTAATGGCCGAGTCAAAATGAAGAGCTAGAGGGCCGGCAGGTGCATCCAATTCAATATTGGCAGTTTTGCCTTGATTCACAGTTTCATAACTGGTATTGAGTGCCCCTGAAACGGCATCAGGCATCGTTGTAACAATTCGGTCATTTACAACGTTTACCAATCCGCCGCTTGAGCCAGATCCATAAAGCAGGGCAGAGGCGCCGCGCAAGATTTCAATCTGATGGGTGTTTTGCATTGGACTGGCAACAGCATGATCTGGTGAGATGCTAGATACATCCCCTACCGATAAACCATTCTGCAGGATTTGTACACGTGCACCATCTAAGCCACGTATAACAGGTCTTGATGCTCCCGCTCCATAACCTGTCGCAGAGACACCCAACTCATTGGCAAGTGTTGCCCCTAACGTTCCAGCAAGTTTGTTTTGAAGTTCATCTCCCGCCAACACTTTATTTGGAGATAAGAATCCTTGTCCACCTTCACGCACACCAGTGACATCGAGCTGCGGCAAGGTTTCCACTTGGTTCTGAGATAAAGCGGGACTCATTGGCAAACAATAGGCTAAAACCAATAATGGAGCGTAAATAAATTGTTTATAACGGTATATCATATTCATCCAAATTCACCAAAATATGGTGAGTGATTAAAACGGGGGCGCAATACAGCGCTGTTGTTTTAGAGGATGAAAATAGGGGGAGCGCGTGAGTGGTAAGAGCTGCCGGACAAACTTCTCAACGAAGGATTGCTTGAGCTCTGATGATCTGAGGTGTCTACGAAAGTTACTTCGACAACTGCATGACTACTCGGTACAAATCCTGCAAGAGAGAGCGCATCAAATAAATGACATGTATCAGAACTGTGATTAAAACTCTTTTCAATATTCGTGGAGGTGTCAGCTTTTGCGACTTGATTTTGGATGCCAGCATGATAAATACTGTGTGAGAGGCCTACCCAGTGGGTGCCAAGCAAGCAAAATACCAGCAGTGCTGCAGTAAATGCAGCATGAATTTGCTTCTTAAATTTGCTTGAAAAATAGGCAACCATGGTGCGAATCTTACAGGATTTGCCTGTAATGGCCCTCTCGGTGTAGAATATCGATTCCGTCGGAGTGTAGCGCAGCCTGGTAGCGCACCTGCTTTGGGAGCAGGGGGTCCAAGGTTCGAATCCTTGTACTCCGACCACTTTCCCTTATTGTTCTAGATATACCCAGCA
>CAITHY010000165.1 GCA_903892315.1 uncultured beta proteobacterium
CCAATCTTGGAAGTCATTCGTTTTTTACTTAATAAATTTACTGATTGAGTGATCTATTTTGTGCACTAGATTACGCAGAGTGAGGATAGGAGCCCAGGTTCTTATAGAAAGCCGCAACCCCCTGAAGCTCTTCAAGCGCCTTCACTACTTTCGCATCATCTGCATGGCCAGCAATATCAATATAGAAGTGATACTCCCAAGTACCTTTACGAGCAGGGCGTGATTCAAAGCGATTCATCGACACGCCATGTTTAGCTAAGGGTGCTAATAAGCGATACACCGCACCGGGCTGGTTATCAACTGAGAGCACTAAAGAAGTCTGATCTTTGCCCGTTGGCTGGCATGCATAGCTACCGACCACGACAAAACGAGTGCGGTTGTGGGGATCATCCTGAATCTGTGCAGCCACCGCTTGCAAACCATAAGCTTCTTGAGCGGGATCGCCAGCGATTGCGGCAAGAGTGGGATCACTCGCCGCCATTCGAGCTGCTTCTGCATTACTACTCACCGCTTGACGCTTTAATTGCGGAGCATGCACGCTTAACCATTGCTGGCACTGAGCCAATGCTTGAGCATGAGCACAAACTGTAGTTACACCATCAAGCTTACCGCTCTTGGTTAACAAGTGATGACGAATCGGTAGCACTACTTCGCCACTGATACGCATAGAGGAGTCGAGCAATAAATCCAAGGTGCGCGAGATCGCACCTTCACTGGAATTCTCAACAGGCACTACGCCAAATTGCGCCGCACCCTTCTCGACTGCCTTAAATACTTCATCCAAGCTTGCACAAGGCAAGCCAGCGATAGAGTGACCAAAATACGTTTGCGCAGCTTGCTCTGAAAAAGTACCTACTGGACCAAGATAAGCAATTGTTTGGCGGGCTTCCAGAGCTCTGCATGCGGACATGACTTCACGCCAGATGGCAGCAATACCATCTGGAAGTAATGGGCCTTGGTTGATTTCTTGAAGACGCGCTACAACTTGGCGCTCCCGCTCAGGACGAAACACTGGTGATGAGAAGCCGCCTTTAACATGGCCCACTTCTTGCGCTGCTTGTGCACGCTGAGTGAGTAAATCCAAAATCTGCGCATCGAGCGCGTCAATTTTTTCCCGCAAGGGAGCCAAGCGCTGCTCTTCAGTACTCATTAAGCCCGCCTTTCAAAGTCGCGCATAAATTCAACCAAGGCTTTTACACCTTCAATAGGCATTGCGTTATAGATACTGGCACGCATACCGCCCGCAGCTTTGTGGCCACGCAAGGCAACCAAGCCAGCTGCATTCGATTGCGCCAAAAACTCTGCGTTCAGGTTCTCATCTTTTAAGAAGAAAGTCACGTTCATGCGTGAGCGATATTCTTTGGTGACGCGATTCTCATACAAGCTACTTTGATCTAAGAAGTTGTAGAGTAAATTCGCTTTTTCTTGATTGCGCTTTTCAATGGCTTTTACTCCACCTTGCTTGAGTAACCACTTAAAGCCTAGGCCAGCCATGTAGATTGAAAATGTCGGCGGCGTATTAATCATCGACTGAGTATTGGCCTGCACAGCCCAATCCCAAATCGTGGGAGTAATGCCCATGCTGTGGCCAATGAGGTCCTTACGCACAATCACAATCGTCACACCAGAGGGGCCAATATTCTTTTGTGCACCACCAAACCAAACGGCGCACTTGTTCACATCCATTTCCTTGGAAAGAATATTGCTTGAGATATCCGCAACTAGTGGAATACTGCCAACCTCTGGCACGTCCGGAAACTCAACGCCACCAATCGTTTCATTAGCGCAGTAAAGAACATAAGCAGCATCACTTGCTAACTTCCAAGTGGATCTTGCTGGAATCGTATTGAATTTTTCTGCGGCTGAAGAGGCGACTAAATTTGCAGTGCCGTACTTCTGCGCTTCTTTATAAGACTTTTCTGACCATACGCCAGTAACAATGTAATCTGCCTTCGGTCCATTCTTGGCCAAAGGCATGAGGTTCATTGGGATGGCCGCATTTTGCCCAAGGCCACCGCCTTGCAAGAGCAAAATTTCGTAGTGATCAGGAATGCTCATGAGGGCGCGCAAATCTTGCACTACTTCCTCATACACTTCCATGAAATCTTTACTGCGATGACTGATTTCCATCACGCTTGTACCGAGTCCGCGCCAATTCAGCATTTCATCGGCAGCCTGCTTCAACACCTCTTCAGGCAAAGTAGCAGGCCCCGCAGCGAAATTGAAAATGCGGCGGTCAAAAGTCATGATGTGGTCTAGTCTAAAGGTGACGCTTAAGCGTCACCTGTCGTATCGTCATTTGTGTCGGCTGTTGGATCGGCAGCTACATCACCCTCTTCTGCACCATCCACATCACCTTCATCATCCGAGTCGCTCTCAGCAATACGCTGTAAACCTGATAAGCGAGTGCCTTCGTCGACATTGATCAAAGTAACACCTTGAGTGGCGCGACCCATTTCCCGAATTTCAGATACACGAGTACGAACCAAGATACCACCAGTAGTGATCAACATAATTTGATCTTCTGGAGATACCAAGGCAGCAGCAACAACTTTACCGTTACGCTCTGAAGTCTGAATGGCAATCATGCCCTTAGTACCGCGACCATGACGTGTGTATTCAGCGATTGGCGTACGCTTACCGTATCCATTCTCTGTAGCCGTCAATACGCTACTTGGAATCGCAACACCATTTGCATCCACTACAGCAGCCTCGGCACCTTCTGCAGCCTCCGCTGGAGCAACCAGCATAGCGATGACTTGATGACCTTCGCCCAAGTTCATGCCGCGCACACCACGTGCGGTACGGCCCATCGGACGAACATCATTCTCGTCAAAGCGCACTGCTTTACCGGCGTCAGAGAACAACATCACGTCATGCTGACCATCAGTAATTGCTGCACCAACTAAAAAGTCGTTTTCATTCAAGTCAACCGCAATAATGCCGGCCTTACGAGGGTTAGAGAAGTCAGACAAACGCGTCTTCTTCACCGTACCCAAGCTAGTTGCCATAAAGACATATTGTTCATCTTGATAACCCTTAATTGGGAGAATCACGGTAATCTTTTCGCCTTCAATCAACGGGAACATATTGACGATTGGCTTGCCGCGAGAAGTACGGCTACCTTGTGGTACCTCCCAAACTTTGAGCCAATACATACGACCGCGATCGGAGAAGCACAAAATAATGTCATGCGTGTTGGCAACGAAGAGTGTATCAATCCAATCTTCATTCTTAGTAACTGTAGCTTGTTTGCCACGTCCCCCACGCTTCTGTGCGCGGTATTCGCTCAGCGGCTGACTCTTCATATAACCCGTATTCGAAAGAGTCACCACCATATCTTGCGGAGTAATTAAATCTTCAGTAAAGAGTTCAGTTGCATTCATTTCAATAAATGAACGACGACCTGTATCTCCACCGGCAATACCAAACTCAGCCTGAACTTCTTTCAACTCAGCTTCAATCACTTGAGTCACGCGCTCTGGCTTTGCTAACAAATCAAGTAAGTCAGAAATCTCTGACATCACTTCTTTGTATTCATTCACAATCTTGTCTTGCTCAAGGCCAGTCAAGCGTTGCAAACGCATCTGCAAAATTTCTTGCGCTTGACTATCAGAGAGGCGATACAAGCCAGTGGTTTGCATGCCGTACTCAGGCAGCAATCCTTCTGGGCGATAAGCGTTACGGCCGCCTGGAGTATCAGTCTCAGCGCGTGCCAACATCTCACGCACCATAGAAGAATCCCAAGCTTTGCCCATCAACTCTTGCTTAGCAATTACTGGGTTCGCAGCAGCTTTAATAATCGCAATAAACTCATCAATGTTTGCTAATGCAACAGCCAGACCTTCCAAGACGTGACCACGGTCACGCGCTTTGCGCAATTCAAAAATTGTGCGACGTGTCACTACTTCACGACGATGCTGCAAGAAGTACTCAAGCATTTGCTTCAAGTTCAACAAACGTGGCTGGTTATCCACCAAGGCCACCATGTTCATACCGAAGTTATCTTGTAACTGAGTGCTCTTATATAAATTATTGAGAACGACTTCAGGCACTTCACCGCGTTTGAGTTCAATCACAACGCGCATACCGGATTTATCTGATTCATCACGCAAATCAGAAATGCCTTCTACTTTTTTCTCGTTCACCAACTCAGCGATACGCTCGAGCAAGTTCTTTTTGTTTACTTGGTATGGCAACTCATCAACGATGATGGCTTGACGCGCGCCCTTATCCAAATCTTCAAAGTGAGTCTTTGCGCGCATAACCACTCGGCCACGACCAGTGCGGTAGCCTTCGCGGACACCTTGAACACCATAAATAATGCCGGCGGTAGGGAAATCAGGGGCTGGGATGATCTCAATGAGCTCATCAATCGTGCATTCTGGGTTGTGGAGCACGTGTAAACAGGCTGTAACCACCTCATCCAAGTTATGGGGAGGGATGTTGGTTGCCATGCCTACAGCAATGCCAGAACTGCCATTTATGAGCAAATTAGGCACTTTAGCCGGCAGAATCAGGGGTTCCTTCTCGCTACCATCGTAATTTGGCCCAAAATCGACCGTTTCCTTGTCCAAATCGGCCAAAAGTTCATGGGCGATCTTGCGCAGACGAATCTCGGTATACCGCATCGCGGCAGCATTATCGCCATCTACGGAGCCAAAGTTACCCTGTCCGTCAACCAGCATATAGCGCAGAGAGAAATCCTGGGCCATCCGAACGATCGTGTCATACACCGCAGAATCACCGTGCGGATGGTATTTACCGATTACA
>CAITHY010000166.1 GCA_903892315.1 uncultured beta proteobacterium
ATTACAGCTACAGCAACAGATCGAAGGATCATTTTCATTACAAATCGAGGATTTAGCTTTAATCCGCTATTTTAAGGCCCAATAGCCGTATTTGCCCTACTCCGCCTGGATAGAAAGATAGACGTTATAGGCATTCATGCGATTTGCAGCCCTAAATAGCGGGATTCCCTCGTATTCAGACCAATCGGCACTTTTATACGCTTCATCAAAAGGGTCCATATTGAGAGCTGCAGACGACATAGATTCCCGTAAATATTTAAGATAAGTTCTAGTGAATGCTATGTCTTCGGCAGGCTTAAATGAATAAGCACCATGACCTGGAATCACTACATTCGGATTGAGCCTCTCAATTTCATCCAATGCCAGCAACCAACCCCTACTATCGGCATTGCCAACAAAGGGTATGCGACCTCGAAAGACCAGATCTCCTACAAAGAGCACTTTCTCCGAGGGCACGAACACCATGAGATCTTCTGGCGAGTGTGCAGGGCCAACTCGACTTATTAAAAAATCCAAGCCACCAATAGTGAGGGTCCTGTGTTGATCAATCCATACATCAGCTGCGATCAACTTAGTATTAGCATTGACCCACGGTGCAAAATCCACTCGCGAGGCAATTAGCCGTTGCTTGGCAGTCTCAGAGGACAGGTAATTCCTCCCCTCACCCTGTGCATATATAGTTGCACCAATTTTTTTAAATTCTTGCAATCCATATACATGATCAGCGTGGTAGTGACTCACAATAACAGCTACGATTTTTTGATTTGTGATCTTTTTGATTTCACTAATCAACTTTTGAGCAAGTATGGGTGAACCTAGGGCATCAACTACCACCACCCCTGCTGGGGTGACCACAAACCCGGTATTGGATATGAAGTTCTGATTTGCGCTACTCCCCATTTCAGGATGCCCCTGAATAAAGTAAGTATGAGGCGCAACCTGAATAGGGTTTAGCAATACATTGTCAGGTAACGACGCTGCCTGACAATAGCTGCCACCTAAAAAGATCAGGGACCCCAAAAGGATCCCCAGAAACTTTCTCGCGAAACAAATCATTTCAATCAGTTGCTATGGCTTGATATAGGCAAAGCCATCTTTATATTGCAAATCAGCAACGCGCACCACTCCTGAGGGCGTGAAATCCGCATCAAGAATAAACTGATCTTTTTTAAGATTGCGATTCTTAAGGGTAATTTCGCATACTTCAAACTTTACGCCGCGAGACTTTAATGCCCCGATTAATGGCGCATACTCAACATTATTTTTTTTGTCTTTAGCACCCTCCATCAGCATATCGACACCATTTGCATGAGTGACGACAATGATGATGGTGTCAGGTGCCGTGTCTAAATGATTGCGTATATTTCGCAGACCCTTTAAGCCTTGAGTTTCAGCGTCATCAATGTGATATACAACTTTTGTTGCGCCTGTATGCTGCGCAAATGCACTCGAACCAAAACCGATTAACAATATAGCTGCAAACAACGAGCTAATGAGTTTTTTCATCGCTTCGACTTTCAAATAAATTTAGATAGAGGCCATGCCAGGATTATTTGCAACGCCCTTGATAATGGGCTCATTCAATTTCACTGCTTTGACAACTTTTACATCCTTTAGGTGACGCTCAATCACGTCCCAAATTGGCTCGCCGCCAGCATTTTTAGCATCCTCACTAACAGGCGCCCATCCTGCAACCTTGTAGATCTTTTCGGCATCGATAGGCTTACCATTCAAGCGCATATCAGAGATTCGGTTGCCGGCACTTTGAGCAGGATCAATCGTGTATTGCATTCCACCCACGCGAACCATGTCTCCGCCCTGCTGATAATATGGATCAGGATTGAACAAATTATCGGCCACGTCTTCCAAAATGGTTTTAATAGTCGTGCCAGTCATGTTGGTGACGGTAGTGTATGGATAAGTAATGGCGGTTTGGTCCATGAGATTTTCACGGGTGATAGCCTGACCTGGCAAGAGACTCGTGCCCCAACGGAATCCTGGAGAAAATGCGATCTCAGCATTCTTCTGCGCCATTAATCCATCCAAGATGAGCTGATCAAAGCTGCCGTTGAAGTTACCCCGACGATATAAGAGACCTTCGGTAGTTGCCAACTTCTCATTCAGCTTAGATTCGTATGGCGCCCTTACCTTAGCGATTAACTTGGACATTGCTGGATCCGCTGGGATCATATTCGAGAAGATCGGTAATAGCTTGTAGCGGAAGTCAACAGGCTTACCGCCTTTCACCTCAAAGTCCAACACACCCAAAAATTTACCATTTGAGCCAGCATTGGTTACCAATGTCATGCCGCCATGATTTTTTACCTGCACAGGGATAGGCACTCCATCATGGGTATGACCACCCAAGATAGCATGCAAACCACTTACACGTGATGCCATCTTTAAATCTACATCCATGCCATTGTGAGAGAGTAATGCGACGACCTTAGCGCCCTTAGACTTAACTTCATCAATGGTCTTTTGTAGATTCTCTTCTTGAATTCCAAAAGTCCAATCCGGCGTGAAGTAACGCGGATTTGCAATTGGAGTGTATGGGAATGCTTGTCCAATAATGGCCACCTGTACGCCATTCATATTTTTCATGACATAAGGATTGAAAACCATATCCCCGAAGTCAGAGGTCTTAATATTTTGAGCAATAAAGGAAACCTTACCCTTAAAGTCACCATTCACAATTTCCATAACGCGCTTTTCGCCAAGAGTCATCTCCCAGTGAGGCGTCATGACATCCACCCCTAAAGCCAAGGCCGCATCAACCATATCTTGACCGTTGGTCCATAGTGCGGTTCCGGAACCCTGCCAAGTGTCTCCCCCATCTAACAATTGCGCGCCTGGACGCCCTGCCTTTAATTGCTTAATCAAGGTTGCCATATGGGCAAAACCACCCATCTTCCCGTAGTTTTGTGCCGCAGCTACATAATCTAAATAGGTGAATGCATGCGCATCTCGCGTGCCAGGCGCAATACCATTTGCCTTGAGGAAATATTCACCAACTAAATGAGGGGTCTTACCTTCCTGAGCACCGATTCCCAGGTTTACATTTGGTTCACGGAAATACATTGGTAACAACTGTGCATGGCAGTCAGTAAAGTGCAGCAAATGAACATTACCAAACTTAGGAAGATCGTAAAACTTTTGCGCTGAGACCTGTGCACCAGCAAAATTGGATTGCAAACTCATTCCGCCAGCCGAGGCAAAAGCCAAAGCCTGCAAAAAATCGCGACGACTCAAAGACATAACATTCCCCTTATGAAAACAGGCCTCTCGGCCCGTCTCCTAGATATTTATTGGTTCACTGGCGAAGCTGGATCTAGCAACAACGCCATCAAATCTTGAATTTGCTTCTCATTTAAGAGCTTAAAGTGAGCAAATCGCGGCATATTACTGCACGCGTTATACGCCTTAGAGTTATTGATACGATTCCAGGTGTAGACAATTAATTCTTGAGAATTACCACGCGTCTTACCGTAATTCCACAAGCTGGGCCCGATATTTCCATAAGAAATTTCTTTTTTATCGATCTCGTGACAGTTATAGCAGCCCCCGCCAATAGGCGTAGAAGCCGTGTCCGTCCAAGTGGCACCGCGCCCACTTTGCGCAATCGCTTCACCACTTTTCCAATCGCCAATATATTTACCATCCGAGGGTGGCTGAATAGAAGCCATGTTTTGCTTCTGAATTTCTAGCGCTTTAGCTGCCCCGGCTTTACTGGATGCAAATTGAGGATCAGAGCAAAATTTCTGAGTAGGGTCCTGGTCAATTCGATCAATATTAGCAATACCCTCGGTGCGGAAGCTGCTATTCATCATTTTTTGGAACTGCGGATCAGGCTTCTGCTGAGCAGAAACATTGGTCGCCATAGCAATAGCGCCACAAACAAGAAATAGAAGGTGATAAAACTTGGTTAATGTCATCATAGATGTCTTCATAGTCTTAGCGCTTTAGTCCAGGGGTTTGAATAATCCCACCGTTGGCGTTCTTAGCCATATACATTGATAATGCGATGGTCACATCTGAGCCATAAATTGGATACGGGAAACGCTGCTGCCTAAAACAATCATTCAATCTTTGTTGCATTGTCCAAAATTGCCCGCTCGAAACTCGATACGCGGGCCAATAACCCCAACCTGCAACCGCACCATCATGAGTTGTTAGATTTGGCAAGTCTTGCAAACGGATACGTTTGCCAGATGACCCATGACAAGAGGCGCATGAAAAATCAAATGGACCGCCCTCGTAGAAGAAGGCTCGCTTACCCATTTCATACATCTCTTTTTCTTTTGGATGAGTCATGCTTACGCTGATTTTTTTGCCTTTAGAGTGCGTCACCACATAAGCAACAATAGCATCCATATCTTTCTTAGGGCCAACACCAAACTTGGCATCAATAATGCTTTCCGACGGAATTCCCTGGAGCTTCTCCATACAAGTCATCAAACGAGACTCTAGATCCTGAACTCGATTGGTATCTTTAAAGTATTTTGGTAAGACAGCAGCTGCCCCATCAACAACACCAGGCCCAAGACCTAAATCGCATTTTTCTAACGTAGCATTTTTAGGGCCAGCCGGTTTTTTCCATAACTCCTCTCCAGACATTTCATAGAGCTCTGATGGATTTCCATCTGCAATCATCTCTCGATATTTTGCAATCTCGTCGGCTGCACTTTGAGCATGAATGCTTTGCGCACCCATCAATAAAAGCGATAGCACTAGAGATCTCTTTAAAACCACTGATATTGGAGCCATGGATATGCCTATGTTCTTCAAAAATTAAGAAACTGTTGCTTCATCAGTTCGCTTATCGCCTTTGGTATCAATCCAGTTCACTACCAACTTATCCCCTTTAGCGCCCTTGTATTTGAAATTCAAAAAAGGGTCTTTAGAAACGGCCGAGCCAAACTGAGCATTAAATACATCCTTGCCATTTGCTTTTACATTCAGCATATTGATAAACCATGCTGGAATCACTTTTCCAGAGGCATCTTTACGTTGACCGGATTCCATGTCGTGCTTCATCAAAATTTTGACATCAACGATACCGTCTTTTTCGGTTGCTCTAACGCGCATTGGATCTGACATTTTTCTTCCTCAATAATTTATAAATAGATATTTGCTATGGTTAATTAACCGCCACAACCACCGAGAGTCACTTTGATCTCTTTCACTGCCATTGACCATTTACCATCTGCCTTCACCAAAGCATAAACATTTGATGTTTGACCCATCTTGATGCGAGTCGTGACAAATGCCTCAGTGCCAGCAGGTAAGAAAAATTGTGCAGCTAATGTACTTGGATTTTTCTCAACCAAAATTGCCATCTGCTCAGCCTTCAGGGTTGATGAAATGCCAACAGGAACTACTGCACCATTTTCAGCAATATCAGGAGCATTTAAAGTCACAGCAGCCGACTTATCTGGCGAAGATGCGCCCAATGACTTGAACACATCATCCAAGCTCTTACCTTCGAATGCTGCCTTATTCCACTCTTCTGCTTGGGCCACACTAATGAGACCGGCAGAAGCCATTAAGCCAAAAACGGCCGAGTATTTCAATAAACTGCGTCGCTGCTGATTCATAACAACTCCTTTGTTAGCTCTTAACGTGAATATATTATCTACCACCCAATAAACCATGCAATTCATTTATTGAGTACATCTTATTTGCCACCGGATAGCACCCATGTCACTAGCGCTTTGCGATCTTCTTCAGATAATTGAGACTGGGCAGGCATTGGTATGGAACCCCAAACTCCTGAGCCACCATTCTTTACCTTCGCCATCAACTTATCTAATGCCCCAGTCTGCCCCTGATACTTCGCAGCAATATCAGTAACAGAGGGGCCTACCAGCTTCCCACTCATCGCATGACAAGCGGCACAGTTCTCACTCTTAAATAGCGCTGCGGGCCCTTTGCCGGCAGCATGCATTTCAGATGCATGAGCCAATCCTTCTGCTGAAGCACCTGGCAACTTAGTCAGCGGGGGTTTTGTAGAGTCAGATCCGCGGAATGGGCCATATTGACGATTTTGCTCAGCAATATTGCCGTGGGCATTTCTGGCATATTCAGGCAACTCGGAACCAATCTGTACGAATTGCACACAGTTAGTCATACATGCGGTTGCATGAACATCAGGACTACCTTTTGAGCTCCACAAACCATGCTTCAAAGTCATGCCATTACGATTTGGCATACGCTTTTGCACTTCTGCAATGTTGGCATCACTAAGCACAAAGTCATCGGGCACAACTTCAGCCAAACTTAAAAGGTATGCTACCAAAGCAAAGGTATCATCAGGCGTAAGGGAGCGAGGCGCATTCCATGGCATTGCGCGATAGATATAGTCCCACAAAGAAGATACTGTAGCGACTTTCATAATAGTTGTTCGCTGCGGCTGTTTTCTATCCGAGAGTGATGCTACACGTCCCGTTTTAATATCATCAGCGGTGGTGCCGCCAATAATAGGCGTAAAAATTTCATTAGACTCGC
>CAITHY010000167.1 GCA_903892315.1 uncultured beta proteobacterium
ACAGTTAGTCATACATGCGGTTGCATGAACATCAGGATTACCTTTTGAGCTCCACAAACCATGCTTCAAAGTCATGCCATTACGATTTGGCATACGCTTTTGCACTTCTGCAATGTTGGCATCACTAAGTACAAAGTCATCGGGCACAACCTCAGCCATACTTAAAAGGTAGGCCACCAAAGCAAAGGTGTCATCAGGCGTAAGGGAGCGAGGCGCATTCCATGGCATTGCACGATAGATATAGTCCCATAAAGAGGATACGGTAGCGACTTTCATAATAGTTGTTCGCTGCGGCTGTTTTCTATCCGAAAGTGATGCTACACGTCCCGTTTTAATATCATCAGCGGTGGTGCCGCCAATAATAGGCGTAAAAATTTCATTAGACTCGCCGAACGTACCATGACAAACGGAACACTTAGCCTCCCATAGTTGCTGACCCTTTTCTACCGAACCAGACCCCTTAGGCAGCCCCTTAAAGTCTGGACGCACATCAATATCCCAGGCAGCTACTTCAGCGGGGGTTGCATCTCTACCGATACCTGGAAAACGGGTGCTTGAATTTTGGGCCGAAGCCGAACCAAGCATCAAGAATGTTGTTGCCACAAACAGGGTGGCATTTGCGAGTTTAGCCAACTTGTACATTGCTAACCTCCCCGTTTGAGCCAATCTTCCAAGATTGAATAGCGTTATTGTGATAAATGGATCTTGTGCCACGAACATCTCTAAGTAGTTTGATAGAGGGTTGAACATAACCAGTATCGTCAATTGCTCGTGACTGCAAAATGGCTGGGGAACCATCCCACACCCAATCAATATTGAAGCGAGTAAGGGCTTTACTCAAGATCGGAGTTTCTAGACGAGCTGTTTTCCAGTTATTACCTCCGTCGAAAGAAACGTCGACACGCTTAACCTTACCCCTTCCAGACCAAGCTAAACCACTGACGTTATAAAAACCTTTTTCTAATAACTGCTGACCACCTGAGGGCGTTGTAATAACCGACTTACATTCTTGAATAGAGGTGTATTGACGAGCCAATCCATCAGGCATTAAATCGTTATAGTGCACAGCCTCATCTTTGGTTGCATATGGCATATCTCCAACTTCTAAGCGACGCAACCATTTCACCCAGCTAACACCCTGAACACCAGGCACTACTAGTCGCAATGGGAAACCGTTTTCCGGACGCAGCATCTCCCCATTCATACCCCAAGCAACGATCGCCTCATTTATGACGTCTTCTAAATTAATCGTACGAGTCATGCCCGAGCCGTCACCACCTTCTGCCAAGAGATATTTACCTTTTTTAAGATCGGCACCACACTCCTCCAAAAGGACTGCTAAAGGAACACCAGTAAATTCACAGCAAGAGAGCATGCCATGGGTGTATTGCACTGTTGGAACTGCAACGTTACCCCACTCCAAGCCTGTGTTAGCGCCGCACTCAATAAAGTGAATGCGGGAAACCGATGGCAAGCGCATCAAGTCGTTCATCGTGAACACACGATTATGCTTAACCAAACCGTTCACCATCAAACGATGCTTCTCAGGATCAATGTTGTACCAACCTTGGTGTTGTCTTTCGAAATGCAAACCATTTGGCGTAATAATTCCAAACAATCCCTGCAAAGGCGTGAAGGCAACCGAGGCAGCTGAAACCCGTGTTAAACCAGGTGATTCACGACGAATCAAATTAGCCTCATAAATTGACGGGGTGCCATAAGGCATAGTGGCAACATTTTTACCTAAGGTGGTTTGCCATACTTGCTTTTCCAAAATTACTGGGTCACCCTCTGGTGATGCAAGCGCGTTCATAGAGGCGCCTAAACCTACAGCACCGCCCAAGGCCGCCATGAACCCGTTGCGCATAAAGCCACGACGAGTATCATCCATTCCATTTTTATTTATATCGGAAATAATGTCTTGTGAAATAAAGCTTTCGGGGGCCTGCTGAATTTGGCCTCTACGTTTTTGATCGGACATCAAGGAAAAACTCCTGTAAATATTAGTACTAAATGAGGTTCTTCAACACGTTAAACAGCGTTCAACGGAATCTTGAGGTATGCAATTCCATTAGATTCTTTGGCAGGGAATTCTCCTGCCCTAATATTGACTTGAATTGCCGGAAGAATGAGGACCGGCATCTCTAAAGTTGCATCACGCTTTGTGCGCATTTCAATAAACTGTTCTTCGGTAATGCCATCATGCATATGGATGTTGAATTTTTTTTCATCTGCAACGGTGGTTTCAAACTGGACTGGCCGACCATTAGGCGGATAGTCATGACACATAAACAAACGGGTTTGTGGTGGAAAACTCAAAATCTTTTTCATCGACTGGTATAGGACATGAGCATCGCCGCCAGGAAAATCGCAGCGGGCAGTTCCCACATCAGGCATAAACATGGTGTCACCAACGAAAATAGCGTCACCCACTTGATAAGCCATGCAGGCTGGAGTGTGTCCAGGAACGAACAAAGCTTTGAAGCTTAGGTTGCCGAAATGAATTTCCTCCCCATCTTTTAGGAGGCGGTCAAATTGAGAACCATCGACAGGGAATGACTTCTCTAAATTGAATATGCCCTTGAATACACTCTGGACCACAGAAATATGATCACCTATGGCCACTTTGCCGCCTAGTTCAGACCTTAAATAAGGTGCAGCAGTTACATGATCAGCATGTGCATGCGTTTCCAAGATCCACTCTGTCTTAAGCTCATTTTTCTTAACAAACGCAATGACCTCATCTGCCATCTTGGTGTGGGTGCGCCCGGATTTAGGGTCATAACTCAGAACTGAATCAATGATGATGCAACTAGAGGTCGGCTTCTCGTACACAACATAAGTTACCGTCCAGGTGTCTGGATCAAAAAAGCCTTTAACTACTGGATTCATTACTTATTCGCCTAAGTGAAATTTCTTAGTGCAATTATTGAATATTGCTGGTAAAAATACACTAATAACTAACCCTTATATATATATTACTTTTAGTTATATAAGTAGCAAACCTTTATAACCATTAGCTAAGAAAGCATGCAAAGATGATTGAACACCTCAAACTTACAGAATATGACGTACTTATTGCAGGTGGAGGCGCAGCGGGTATTGGTTTGGCAGCCAGCCTTAAAAGCCGAGATCAAACATTAAAAATTGGAATCATTGAACCCTCGGAGCACCACTACTATCAACCCTCTTGGACTTTGGTGGGTGGCGGAGCTTTTAGTGTCAAGGACAGCAAAAGGAATACGAAAGATCTCATTCCAAAGGGGGTAACTTGGATAAAAGACCGCATTACCGGCTTCAATCCCGATGCAAATGAAGTCCATATTGCGCATGGCGAGCCCATTAAGTACAAATACCTTGCAGTGGCTACTGGCCTTAAATCCAATTGGGATGCTATTCCAGGATTGATCGATTCGCTCGGAAAAAATGGTGTGACATCCAATTACAGCTTTGATTATTCGCCATACACATGGGAACTAGTCAAGCATATGAAATCAGGAAAGGCGATATTTACACAACCTCCTATGCCTATCAAGTGTCCGGGCGCACCACAGAAAGCAATGTATTTATCTTGCTATGAATGGGAGAAGCAAGGCAATCTAAAAAACATTGACGTGGAACTCAATAATGCTGGGGCTGCATTATTTGGCGTAGCAGACTTTGTGCCTCCATTAATGGAGTATGTCAAAAAATATAAGGCGCAATTAAATTTCAATTGCAATCTAATCTCGGTAGATGGTCCTAATAAAAAAGCGACCTTTGCAATCAAAGATGCCGAAGGAAATACAACACAGATTGAAAAATCTTTTGACATGCTGCATGTGGTTCCACCACAAGGGCCACAGGACTGCGTGAAGGGAAGCCCTATTGCGGATGCTGCTGGCTGGATTGAGGTTGATCAGTTCAGCTTACAACACACTCGCTACGCAAATATTTTTGGTCTAGGTGACTGCTGCTCTTCGCCAAATTCAAAAACAGCTGCCGCAGCCAGAAAACAAATTGTTGTCGTTGCTGAAAATTTATTGGCCCATAAAAACCATCAAGCTATGCCATTGAAATATGATGGCTATGGTTCATGTCCTCTTACCGTTGAAAGAGGAAAAATTGTTTTGGCAGAGTTTGGCTTTGGTGGAAAACTACTTCCGACTTTCCCGTGGTTAATCAATCCATTAAAGGCCACCAAGTTAGCGTGGATACTAAAAAAAGATGTGCTTCCATGGCTCTATTGGAATGCAATGCTTAAAGGTCGAGAGTGGTTAGCTCGACCTTTTGAAAACTAGGTCATGGACAGCTTGTTAATCGCTCCGGCACTTGGAGTGTTTGTAGGGATATTAATGGGGCTGACTGGTGCGGGCGGCGGAATTCTTTCCGTCCCCCTTCTCGTTTTTGCCTTTCATATGCCCATCTCTGAAGCGGGTCCCATAGCGCTGACTGCTATTGCTCTATCAGCAGGAATTGGCGCAATCATTGGCTTAAATGAGAAGGTTCTCCGATATAAGGCGGCGATGTTTATGGCGCTCTTTGGCCTCATTCTTTCACCACTTGGGCTTTGGGTTGCCCAACGCGCCCCAAACACTCCCCTGCTATTGATATTTAGTGGGATATTAATTTATGTTGCTAGCAAAATGTTTATTCAAGCTACGCAGACTATTGCTGGCAAAGCCCCTAAGTTAATAAAGCCGCCTCCATGTCAGTTAGACATGTCAATTGGTAAGTTAATTTGGACTGTACCTTGCGCAAGATCCTTGATGCTGGCAGGTGCATGCGCAGGATTCCTATCTGGTCTATTGGGTGTCGGCGGTGGATTCATCATTGTTCCATCGCTGAAAAAATTTACCGACCTACCCATGAAAGCAATTGTTGCTACCTCCCTTGGAGTTTTAGCCATAGTCTCGGCAGGTGGCGCAGCAATCTCATTGTTGTCTGGCACCTTAGATTTTACAATTGCCGCCCCATTTGCAATTGGCTCTCTTGCAGGCCTATTAATAGGCAAAGTATTAGAAAAAAATATTAGCGGGCCAAGAGTTCAACAAATCTTTTCTATTTTTACTTTTTTAGTAGCCCTTAGTCTTATTTATAAATGCATTATTTAACCTGGAGAAATCTATGAAACCCACCCGTCGCCAATTTATGATTTTGTCTGCTGCTGGTGCCTGCACTTTGGCGCTCAATAGCAAAGCCCAAGCTCAAGCCATGGTTGCAGAAACTGATCCACAAGCTGTTGCATTGGGATACAAGGCTGATGCCTCCAAAGTAGATAAAGCAAAGTTTGCTAAGTATGCTGCTGGTCAACAGTGCGGCAACTGCGCCTTATTCCAAGGAAAACCTGATGCTGCAACAGGCGGATGTTCACTTTTTGCTGGTAAGCAAGTTTCTAGCAAAGGTTGGTGCTCCGCTTACGCCAAGAAAGCTTAATTCCAGGTATTTGGCATTCCCGTAATTAAAAAGGCTGCCCAGCAGCCTTTTTAATGATCTATGTTCCTTGTTTTGAAAATTGCTTTAAGCGTTCAAGATCTGGTACTTGTACCGATAACCTAGTGATATTTGAGATGAGCCCCTGATCCGCCATTGATGCTAAAGCTCTGCTAATAGTTTCAAACTTTACATCCATCATCAGCCCCATATCCTCACGCTTGAATAATGGTGCAATCGCAAAGTGGCCAGACTTCTTAGCAAGCTTTAGGAAAAACCGCGCCAAGCGTGCCTCAATCCTTCCGGTATTAATTTCAGAAAACCAAGATTCAGATTGAAGAAGCGCTTCTCCCCACTTTTTTACGATTTGTCGATGCAGTCTTGGCGACTCTTCCCCCAGGCTGGTAATGATATTTTTTGGAATCCTGCAAAGGCGCACATTAGTTAATGCAATAGCAGAATGTTCATACGCATCACCCAGAAGCGCCTCCATACCAAATAGATTGCCCGGAAGAACTACCCTCACAATTCTTTCAGAACCATCAGGATTAACATGCAAAATCTTTATGTATCCATTTCGAAGAGTGAATAGATATCCTGCATGATCACCTTGGGTGTAAATGTCAGCGTTTGCATCAAAACTCAGATCATCAATGGGACTGTGTATCTTAGAAAAATCCTCCTCATTAAGCTCTGCAAATAGTGCTGAACTTCTAATGGAGCATTTCTCGCATTCACTTACGCCTTGCCAGGCACTCTTTATTTCAATTGTTTTCAATGGGAAGATAGTGATGAATTTTTGCTGCATCTCATGCGGGTGATTCTATACTCAATTTTGAGATTTTGTAGCAACAATATTGCAATTCGCCCTCTACAAAGGCAATACAATTACCGATAATGGATTCTGATGCTATTTATCTCTCCCTAAAACTTGCTGCATGGACTCTAGTTCTGCTACTACCCTTTGGCGTGTGGGCGGCGCGACAATTGCTCAATGCAGGTTATTTAAAGCCTTTCCTTGAGGCTGCTTTAGCCCTCCCCTTAGTTCTTCCTCCTACTGTTTTGGGCTACTACCTTCTTTTAGGTCTAGGTGGGAAAACGATTTTTGGCATTCCACTGGTGTTTTCTTTTACGGGAATTCTGATTGCCTCCCTCATTGTCAATTTGCCCTTTGCTATACAGCCAATACAACGCGCCTTTGAGGCCATCAATCCTGAAATTATCGAAGCAGCTCAAGTGAGTGGTTTATCTCAGTGGCAAACATTTCGACTGATTGAGTTACCCCTAGCTTGGCGGGGCATTACCAGCGCAGCAGTACTGACCTTTGCGCATACCTTAGGCGAGTTTGGCGTCATCCTGATGGTTGGCGGTGCAATCCCCGGGGAGACAAAGACCGTATCGATTTCTATTTATGACAAAGTACAAAGCTTTGATACTTCTGGCGCCGGCGTGCTCTCCTTAATACTGCTAAGCACTTCACTGATTGCAATTGCCCTTTCCTATGGCGTATTTGGTGGCCAGCCTTCTAGTATTAAAAAGTGGAGAAGCTGATGCTCAAAGCGAAACTCTTCCAGACTAGCCCCAATCCCTTGCAGATCAATATTGAATGCATTCCCGGAGAATTGCATGCATTAGTTGGTCCATCTGGCAGCGGCAAGACTACCGCTCTGCGGACCATTGCAGGATTGAATAATCCTGAGACTGGAAAAATTGAATGCGATGGTAAGTTGTGGTTTGAGGCAAGCGAGGTAAATGGCATCACCGCCTTGCTAAGTCCGGCAGAACGCTCTTGTGGATTTTTATTTCAGCAGTACGCCCTATTTCCGCATCTGACAGCGCTTGAGAATGTTTGCATTCCTTTGTACAACAACAAAAATGATCTTGCGCAACGTAAAGCTTTAGCCGGGCAATGGCTAGATCGCATGGGTATTGGTGAATTAGCAAGCCGTATGCCCAATCAACTCTCTGGTGGCCAACAACAAAGAGTGGCGCTTGCCAGAGCATTAGCGCGTTCACCAAAAATATTATTGCTCGATGAGCCCTTCTCTGCAATTGATGCACCCACAAGACAAAGTCTCTACAAAACACTAGCTGAACTTCGAAAAGATTTAAATATCCCCATTCTGCTAGTGACGCACGACTTGCGGGAGGCGGACCTATTGGCTGATCGCATTACCGTAATAGATAAAGGTGTGGGCTTACAGACTGCGCCACCACAGGTCTTATTTGAAAGGCCCAGAAACTCTCGTGTTGCAGAACTAGTTGGCATCAGCAATAAATTTGAAGGAGTATTTACTGCTGGCAAACTTAGTTGGAATGGATGTCAGCATATTTTTGATGTCGCCGATAAAGGCAAAATACCGCCAAATACCCCTGTTGCCTGGGTTATTCCAGCCGATGGATTAAGTTTGCACAATGAAGCCAATAAGAGCACCATCAATGCAAGTGTTGAACAAATCAGCACATTGGGACAGATTGCAGTGATTCAACTTAGAACGGTTGAAGGTAGTCATGTCATTACTTGGGAGGCCTCTGCGGCAGAAGTGAAGCGCCTCTCTTTAGAGGCTGGTAAAAATATCCATCTTGAAATTGATGGCGGCAAGATTCATATCATGCCTTTGCGCCCGATTAACGATCCACGCCGCTTTACAAACTAGATTTAACTAAGCTCAGGTTACTTTTGAGCAACTAATCCTAGTAATGCAGACATGCCGGTATGTCTAGGACCTTCGGAGAGCTCTTTTTCATAAGACACCAGCTCCAGAATTTCAAAATCCTTAGCGAGATCTCGAACCATATCTTCTGTATAGAGGTGTTCTATTAAGGTTGGGCCACCAGTCTTATATTCCAACTGTTTTGGGGTATAGCCTTGCAAGATGAAGAGTCCACCTGGCTTGGTAGCCTTGTAAGCCTGCTTAAAGATTCTTGCGCGCATCCCTGGATCAGCAAACTGAATGAAGATACCAATCACGGCATCGTGTGTATTTTCTTGCCATGCGTAGCTATCAGTATCAGAGAATGAATATTCAACTTCAACTTCATTTTCTTTGGCAAACTGCTTTGCCTTAGCGAGCGCAATATCGGAAGCATCAAAACCAACGACCTGCATGCCTTGCTTAGCAAGCCAGACACCATTGCGCCCTTCGCCATCAGCTATACAAAGTACTTTGTCTTTAGGCTTTAAGTACTGTTTTGTTTTATCTACAAGATATTCATTGGGCTCTTTTCCAAAGATGAACTCCGCTTTATCGAAGCGCTCATTCCAGAACTGAGTTGCATCAGCAAAACCCATGGGTCTATCTTGATGTACTTGTTTACTTTTTGAGTCCACCAACGAGATCATTCTTTAAGTCGTTGATATTTTCAAGGCCGACGGCAATACGCACTAAGCCATCGGAGATGCCGGCAGATTTGCGAGCCTCTGGAGTGACTCGGCAATGTGTTGTGGTTGCAGGATGTGTAATCGTTGTGCGAGTGTCACCTAAGTTTGCCGTAATCGAGCAAAGCTTTGTTTGATTAATGAGCTTGAACGCAGCCTTCTTGCCACCCTTTAAGGTGAAAGACACAATCGCACCACCCTCTTTTTGCTGGCGCATTGCCAAGGCATGTTGAGGATGCGATTTAAGACCTGGATGATAAACGCGCTCCACTCCAGATTGCTTCTCAAGCCATTGCGCTAGGGCGAGCGCATTCTGACTCTGTTGCTTCATGCGCAGCTCTAGAGTCTCCAGACCTTTGAGGAATACCCAAGCATTAAATGCGGATAGGGTTGGTCCTGCGGTACGTACATAAGGGAAGACTTTGCCCATGATGAAATCTTTACTACCGACAATTGCCCCGCCCACTACTCGACCCTGCCCATCTAGATACTTAGTTGCCGAATGAATCACAACATCAGCACCGAGAGTCAGTGGTTTTTGCAATGCAGGCGTACAGAAACAGTTGTCCACCGCAAATAAAGCACCTGCCTTCTTCGCAATTTTGGAGATTGCTTTAATGTCCGCAATCTCAGTTAAAGGATTGGAAGGTGTCTCTAAATAAAAGAGTTTGGTGCTTGGCTGCACAGCAGCTTGCCATGACTTGGTATCCGTCAAATCAGCATAAGTGGTTGTGATACCAAAGCGCCCCAAGATATTGGTGAACAACTGAATCGTTGCACCAAATACCGAGCGTGAGCAAACCACATGATCGCCCGCTTGTAAATGCGCCATCGCCATTGTCAGAATGGCAGACATTCCGGATGCAGTAGCAATACAGGCTTCACCACCCTCTAAGGCAGCTAAGCGATCTTGAAACATGCTGACTGTGGGATTGGTAAAGCGAGAATAGATAAAACCTTGGTCGGCATGAGCAAAACCATCGGCAGCTAGCTCTGCACTATCAAAGCAGAAGCTAGAAGTCAGAAACATTGCCTCTGAATGCTCTTGATACTCCGCCGTACGACGAGTACCAGCGCGCACTGCTAAGGTCTCGAGCGCCAGCTTAGAAAAATCCGGTTTTTTGCGTGTGGTTTTGCTATTCATTCTGCTATTTTGACACCGAATTGAGGATTTGCCTCTTTCAAGGCAAAATCCTGTCGCTTTTTAGTCTTCGGTAGCTAAATGCAGGTGGAGCTGTGAACGGGCAAAGTCGCTCGAATCCTTTTGACGATCAGCCTTTGCATCAGAAGTATTTCTAGCAGCCTCCAAAGCATCAAGATAAGACTCGGTAATATCGCCTGTGATATAAAAACCGTCAAAGCAAGATGCCTCAAAGTTTTTGATATCCGGATTAACATCCCTTACTGCCTGCTTCATATCTTCAATGCTTTGATAGATCAACTGATCAGCACCAATCATCTTGTTAATCTCTTCATCAGTACGGCCATAGGCAACCAATTCGCTGCGGGTTGGCATATCAATGCCATAGACGTTTGGAAAACGCACTGGTGGGGCAGCAGATGCAAAGATCACCTTCTTGGCACCGGATTCACGCGCCATCTGCACAATCTCAAATGAGGTAGTTCCACGCACAATGGAGTCATCCACAATTAAAACAGTTTTGTCTTTAAATTCAATCCGCATAGCATTGAGTTTTTGACGGACAGACTTCTTGCGAACAGCTTGCCCTGGCATGATGAAGGTGCGGCCGATATAACGGTTCTTAAAGAAGCCTTCACGGTAGTCTACGCCTAATTTCTTTGCTACCTGCATAGCTGCTGGACGACTGGAATCTGGAATCGGCATCACAACATCGATTTCATCGACATTCGTTTCTCTGCGGATCTTCTCAGCCAAGTAATCACCCATACGCATACGTACGTTATAGACAGTCACGCCGTCAATAGTGGAGTCTGGACGAGCCATGTAGACATATTCAAAAATACAAGGCGTCAACACTGCGTTGGGTACGCATTGACGTGAATAGAAATTGCCATCCAAGTCGATATAAATTGCTTCGCCTGGATGAACATCGCGCACAAACGTAAAACCTAGACCTTCAAGTGCTACAGATTCAGATGCAATCATCCACTCAGGACCCTGAGGTGTATCGATACGACCAATGCACAGTGGACGGATGCCATACTGGTCGCGGAAGGCCAATAAACCATAACCCGCTATCAAAGAAACTACTGCATACGATCCTTTAACGCGATTGGTTACACCAGTAACGGCATTAAACATCGCGCCCTCATCTAGGGCCGCACTATTGGTTTCTTTTTGGAGCTCATCAGCCAAGACGTTGAGCAATACTTCAGTATCAGAGCTGGTATTAATATGACGACGGTCACGATAGGCCATCTCAACGCGCAAGCTAGGTGCATTCGTTAAATTACCGTTATGCGCCAAAATAATGCCGTAAGGCGCGCTCACATAAAAAGGTTGCGCCTCTTCTTCGCTACTTGCAGAGCCTGCCGTTGGGTAGCGCACTTGGCCAATGCCAGCGTTACCAACCAAGCTACGCATATTGCGAGTTCTAAAAACATCTCGTACTAAGCCATTGGCTTTATGCATCGTGAACGAATTACCGTTCATCGTTGCAATACCTGCCGCATCTTGTCCGCGATGCTGCAAAAGCAGCAGCGCATCATAGAGAAGTTGGTTTACTGGTGAGTGGGAAACAGTTCCGACGACGCCGCACATATCTCTAGATTCCTATTGTTAATTTAGGCGTAATGGTAGGGGTAACTTTGGGTATTGCATCACCCAATTGTTTTGCCCAGTCGCTTGGTAACCAACCTTTAATTAAACCGGTTGCCATATCAATTGCTGGTCTGGTAATCGCATTCTTCCAGGCCGTACTTTGTGGAATGGGCGTGAGCGCAGCTAGAGTAGCCAATACCACTATGACTAAGCCGCCACGGATCACACCGAATATCAAGCCCAAGAAACGGTCAGTCAAACTAAGGCCTACTGACAAAATAATCTTCTGTACAACTCCACCAAACAGGCCACAGATGATGAGGGTTAATACAAACAAAATAATGAAGCTCACACCAAGACTCAATAATTCATCGAGATGAAATGTCGAAAGCCACTCGGTTGAGAGGTAATTGCTATAGTGATAAGCGACCCAAGCAGCTGCAAACCAAGAGGCTAAGGCAAGCACCTCTTTAAACAAACCACGTGAGATGCCAACCAAGGCAGAAACCAAGAGCACAACTAGGGTGAAGTAATCCACCGATGTTAGCTTGAGGGTGGACAAGTATTCCATTACTGTTTACCGGACTCAACGAGTCTTGGTGTAAGACCCATCGCTTTGATTTTCTTTTCCGCCGCTTCTGCAGCATCTTTATCGGTGAAAGGGCCTGCGCGCACAAGGAAAATCTTGCCGCCATCAGTGCTCGACTTATTCAAAGTGTAATTAGGAATGTTTTGATTTTTGAGTCTTGCGGACAAGGCCTTTACATTAGCCTCAGATGCAAAAGCGCCAATCTGAATGACATACTTCACTGAACCATTTGAAGCGGCAGGTTTAACAGCATCATCTGTCTTAGGCTTAGGCTTAGGATCTGCTTTAGGGGTGCTAGCAGCAACCACTTCTTCACCAGCCGCCAATCCCAATGTTGCAGATTTATTTGCAACAGGCGCTGTTGGCTTAGCTTCTGATTTCGTTTCAGTCTTAGACTCTGCTTTTACTTCTGGCGCAGCTGCAACCTCAGCCTTAGGAACTTCTTTAGCAGGCTCTATAGGAACTTCAGCCTTTGGCTTATCTTCAGTCTTAGGTTCCGCCCCAGGAATCGGCAGACTGGTAACAATGTTCACAGCAATATCGTTGGGTGCAGACTTTGGTTTGCTGTCCAAAATACGAGGCAAGCCAATAACAGCAATCAATACGAGGACGGCAGCACCAATCAGACGGTGGCGAGCTCTTTGTTGTTCAGGATCTTCAGTCAGGGCGAGCTCTTCGGCTTCTGCTGCGCGCTGAAAACTACGGGGAGCTGCTCGTTTAGCGGTGCGACTACCCCTTGAACCTATCTCAAGGTCATCAGACTGGGTTTTTCGCTTAAAAAAGCTTGGTAAACGAATCATGGATCAGTGGGCCTGGTTGTTTCGGTAAGTCATTACGCCTGCAACGGTATAGAAGGATCCGAAGGTCACAATTCTATCACCCTCACCC
>CAITHY010000168.1 GCA_903892315.1 uncultured beta proteobacterium
CAAAAGCACCCAAGAAAATCTTGGCTGCTGTTTTACGAATCTTCGACTCTTCAATGTGGACCGGCGCCATCGGCCGATATTTAATGACATCCGGATGATAGGGATTCCAAGCTTTAATCCAACCTTCAGCTTTTTTATCCAGTTCACGAAATTGCACAACCAAGGCGCTAGACTTGAGGTCCTCTTTTTCTTGATCCTCAGGATTGACTAAAGGATTGTCATGTACGCTCATAGCGATTCACCTGATTTACCTTTTTCACTATCTTCTTGAATTGCATTTGACTCTGTTGGAGCATGAGTTTGTGTTTTTGTTGGCGCTGCTCCTGAAGCTTGCACTTCTGATTGCCCCCCTGCTGCTGCACCAACCCTTACTTCTGGATTGGCTTGCTCTGTTGCCGTGCCTGCACTCATATTCATGGGTGCATCATTAGTGCCTTCTTTGAGGGCTACATCTTGCACCTCTTCATTACCTGGGCCGCCCTCTTTATTTTGTGCAACAACTTGCAAGTTACGTACCGCATTGATCATGTCATCCGCTGGGCCAAAGCCTACTTGAGTGCCATTGCGAAGCACCAATAGGTTATCAGCCACACTGACCAATCGTGGGCGGTGCGTCGTAATCACCACACTACAGCCCTGCGATTTGAGATAAGTAATTGCATTGGCCAGCGCAGACTCTCCAATCTCATCTAAGTTTGCATTGGGCTCATCCATCACAATAAATTTAGGAATGCCATATAAGGCTCGGCAAATGGCTAGGCGCTGGCGCTGACCGCCTGATAGAGCAAAACCGGTTTCCCCAAGCTCTGTGTCATAACCCTTTGGAAAGGCCAAAATCGTTTCATGCATACCAATCAATTTGGCTGCTTGCACGACCTTTTCTGGATCGATTTCACCGAGACGAGCGATATTTTCAGCTACTGAGCCTTCAAAAAATTCAATTTCTTGGGGGACATAACCAATTTGTGGGCCAAATTCGTCATGATTCCAATCTGAGATTTCAACACCATCTAAACGTACCGAACCTCTGGCAGGTTTCCAGACTCCGATGAGCATACGAACTAAACAAGTCTTGCCTGATGCGCTAGGTCCTACGACGGCAACCGCTTGACCCGGACTAAGCTTGAAATCCATATCCACAATCACAGCCTTATTATGTCCCGGAGGCACAGCGCTTGCTTTGGTGACCTCTAAGCTACCCATGACTGGGGGCAACTGCATTTGGCTTTGGCGTTTTTCATCAGAAAGCAATAAGGCATTCAAACGATCATATGCCTGGCGCGCAGAAACAATATCTTTCCAATTAGTGAGTAATTTCTGAATTGGGCTAATCGCTTTAGAAATGAGCATGCTCGCTGCCATCACCATACCGCTAGTGATCAGGTTTTCCATCGCCAGAAAAGCACCGAGCGCCATCTGTAATGAGGGCATCAATTTTGAGAGTAAACCAGAAATGCCTCCGGTTAATCCAGCGGCCTCACTGGCATTGACTTGATGTGTCAGATATTTATGGTGTTGGTCATACCAGCGCTGCCGTACTGCCCCCATCATTCCCAGCGCTAAAGTTGATTCCGCATGACGCAAACTATTGTTGGCCACGCGAGCAGCTTCAGCATTGGCGTCGTTTGCCGCCTTTAATCCAGGGCCTGAAACCTTTTGAGTGATATAAGTTGCAACTAACATAATCACTGAGGCGGCAATAGCAAACACTGCCAACAAGGGATGAAAGATCGCACCAATAATGATGAACACAATACCAAATGGTGCATCAATCAAGGTAGTTAAACCGTGGCCAGTCAAAAATTGCCTTAAGGTAGTTAAATCGCCTAAGAGTTGCTGCACGTTAACATTCTTACGACTGACATAACGTCTGAAGGAAGCGTCAAAAATATCAGCCGATAAATCCCAATCGATTCTCAAAGATAAGCGCACCAAAATACGACTCCGGATCCACTCCACCGCCGACCAAAATACGTACAAAGCAACTACTAAAACCGTCAAGGATAGGAGTGTTACGCCACTGCGCGGTGCAATCACCCGATCCATCACGTTCATCATATAAAGCATGGGTACGATCGAGAGTAGATTAATCAAGGCAGTCAAAATAAATGCAAAGTAAAACGTACGACGACAGTCATACATGACTTGCTCAATTGGCTTGCGATGACTAGGGGCAACATTGCCTGCCCCCCGAATATTAGGCTCTGGCTTAGTTTGCTCTTGAGCCGTATCTTGGGATTTCTCCTCGGAAGTAGACTCTTTCAGATTGTCTTTAAATTCTTCAGTCATATATCACCCCATTACTTTGGATGCGGCAAATTATGGTTATAGAGCTCATCATACATTGGATCACCAGAACCAATAATCTTCACTTCAGGGACAACTACTGTGTCAGAAGGTATTACCTTGCTATTAATTAAGCCAGAGGTATCGGCACCAGTGGTGTTATCGACCACAGCAATATGGTTGATTCCTAAGTGGTCCATATGCTGGATATCGCTAGTTGTGAAGCCGCCAGCCTCTTTAATAGCCGCAGCAACTTCACCGTTAATGACCAAGGAAATACCGACTGCGCTACCATCCGGACCATGCGCAAGCTCAGTAGCTTGGTTAGCAGGATCTAATGAGTGGAGCAACTGGCTAATATCAGCCATAGCGTGTGTATCGTGTACTGGCAATCCTAGATCAACATACAGAGACTTAATATTGCCAGTTTCGATAGCATCTACACCTAAATCAGCAATTGCCTTGAGGTTCGTTGCCAAGTGGCCATAGTAGTCAGCGCCCAGTTGATTCATCTGACCTGTTGCATCGATGACCAAGTTGGCTGATGGCAAGGCTTGCAACATGCCAGCATCTACCAGGGCCGCTGCCAAAGTATCACCAATCTGAACGTTACCATTTTCAACTACAAAGTCGCTGACACCGGATGCGGTTAAGGCATGGAGTAAATCGCCAAACTTATCTGGTGATGTGTACTTCGCGAGCAAATCAAGGCCAGCCAGTACAGACTGGGTATGGCTGAGGTGTCCAGTAGCCTCAATTGCAGTCAATTCTTGACTGATAACTTCATTGAAGTTCACTGGAGCATTGGCTTCTGAGCTACCAACAACACCTTCTTGATAAGTGATGCCGGCGGTATGAAGTTGACCAGCTAGATCAAGGTGCAGCCAATTAGCTTGCTCTAGTGATACATGTTGGTCAATTGCCGCAATTGAGGTAATACCCGCAGCGTGCAAGGCATTAAATAAATCATCAGAAATCGTTGGATGATCGGCCTCAAGGCTTAGCAACTGGCCAGCTTGAGCGGCGTTGATATCAAGCGTTACATCTAAGGTATTAGCTCCCCTAGCAGATTCAGAACCGTCTAAAGTAAATGCTGGTAATGAGCTTGCAAGAGTATTCATTACATTTTGATCAATATTCGTAGCACCTAGGTCGATGCTAATGTGTTCAAGACCAGCACCGTTCACAATACCGCCAGCTACATTCACATGATTGATGTGCATGCTAGAGAGGTCCTGCAGACTACTACTTAAATGTGTACCGTGTGATCCAACTGCAATATGGTCAGTAGAAGCAAAAGTATTAAATGTAAATCCATCGTTAACCAAGGCATGAACTGCTGCATCACTGACGCTCAAAGTAACTGTTGAATGGGCACCAGGAGATGCGTCGAAGGTATTGACTGCTGTTAATAGATCATTAAATTCAGACAGACCGTCTTGACCATTAGTGCTTAAGAAGCCTTCTAGTGACTGAATATCAAAACTATCAAGATTAATTTGATCAAATCCGTGATGTGCTAGCGCGCTAATATCGGTCGTTAGGTTGGCTACATGCAAATCACTATTAAGAAGTTGATCAACGCTATTCAAGGACAGGTGTGCATGCCCACCAGTAAAGTCTGGTAAGCCAGAAATTGTCACACCATCAAGAGTGCCATAACTACCAATATCAACATTAATACCGCCAGCACCAACGGTGACAGCACCAATCTTCAGTTGCTCAAGCTCTTTAAGGCTGGTTGACAGATGGGTGCTGTGTGCGCCATCAAGGACTACATTGCTGCCATCGGTAAAGCTAAAGCTATGCTCTGCCAGGCCATGGCCTTG
>CAITHY010000169.1 GCA_903892315.1 uncultured beta proteobacterium
AAACCCTAGACAAGATCCCCATATCCTGCCTTACAATCGCTCAACATCAATAAATCGACAAATAAGTCGGTAATTAAGGAGCGCAACTTGGAAATCCGCAATCAAAAAGATTTTGGGGCCGGCCTAATGTACATGGTCATTGGTCTCTTTTTTACCTTCATGGCTACTCAGTACCCCATGGGCACTCCCGCCAAAATGGGGCCTGGATACTTCCCCTTCTGGCTTGGCATAGTCATGACGGCCCTGGGTTTACTAATCCTGGTGAAGTCACTAAGTGCTAAAGCCGCGATTGAAAAAATCCCTCCGTTCAACTGGAAGGTCATTGGCCTCATTACTGGATCCGTCATTGCATACGGCATTCTCTTGCCAACGATGGGCTTTATCGTAGCCGTGTTCGTTTTGGTATTTATGTCAGCCAGCGCAAGTCATGAATTTCATTGGAAAGGCACTTTAATCAATGCCACATTTCTAATTGTTTTCACTTATTCGGTATTCGTTCTGGGCCTGAAATTACAGTTCCCATTACTACCTTTCTTCTTACAACAATAACGAACCCGGATACTGAAAATGGACTTATTTGCTAATTTAGCCCTCGGTTTCGATACCGCATTTACCTTACAAAATCTCCTGTACTGCCTGATCGGTTGCGTCTTGGGAACACTGATTGGTGTTTTGCCAGGCCTTGGCCCTATCGCGACTATCGCGATGTTATTGCCAGCTACTTATGCCTTGCCCCCAATCGCTGCGTTGATTATGTTGGCTGGTATTTACTACGGCTCACAGTACGGCGGCTCTACAACAGCAATTCTGCTAAATATCCCAGGAGAGACGTCCTCGGTAGTGACGGCGATCGATGGATACCAGATGGCCAGAAACGGTCGAGCTGGTGTGGCATTGTTTACCGCCGGTATGGGCTCATTCTTTGCGGGTTGCGTAGCAACGTTAGTGTTAGCCGCTTTTGCTGCACCACTCTCACAGTTGGCATTTAAGTTTGGCCCTGCTGAGTATTTCTCGCTGATGGTCTTGGGCTTAATTGGTGCAGTTGTTTTGGCATCCGGCTCTTTGATCAAGGCGATTGGCATGATCGTTTTAGGCCTCTTGATGGGCTTGATCGGTACTGACGTTAACTCCGGTGTTTCACGTTATGCGTTTGATATTCCTGAGTTGAGTGATGGTATCGGCTTCGTAGCAGTTGCGATGGGTGTATTCGGTTTTGCAGAAATCATGGGTAACCTTGAAAAAACCGATGAGGACGAAGGCTTCTTAAATAAGATGACCACGATGATTCCTACCAAGGAAGACGTCAAACGTATGATTCCTTCCATCTTGCGTGGTACTTTTATCGGCTCCATTTTGGGTATCCTGCCAGGTGGCGGAGCTGCTTTAGCATCTTTTGGCGCTTACTCTGTTGAGAAAAAATCCTCAAAGTACAGCCATGAATTTGGTAAGGGCGCCATTGAAGGTGTTGCTGGTCCTGAATCAGCAAACAACGCTGCAGCTCAAACCTCATTCATTCCATTGCTCACTTTGGGCATTCCACCAAATGCAGTGATGGCATTGATGGTTGGTGCGATGACGATTCACAACATTCAACCAGGTCCTCAGGTAATGACCAGCAACCCAGCTTTGTTCTGGGGTCTGATCGCCTCCATGTGGATTGGTAACGTGATGTTGATTCTCTTAAACTTGCCCCTCATCGGTATTTGGGTCAAGCTACTGAAGATTCCTTATCGCTTCATGTATCCAGCCATTCTGGTCTTCTGCTGCATCGGCGTCTATACCGTAAACAACACTGTGTTTGACGTATATGTGACTGCTGCTTTCGGCATCATTGGCTACCTCTTCTTCAAATTGGGTTGCGAACCACCTCCATTGCTTTTGGGCTTCGTGCTTGGGCCAATGATGGAAGAGAACTTCCGCCGTGCATTATTGCTATCCCGTGGCGATTTCACCACCTTCCTGACTCGCCCACTGTCCTTGGGGCTGCTGATTGCTTCAGCACTCTTGGTGGTTATGGTTACCTTACCAGCAGTGAAAAAGACTCGCGAAGAGGCATTTGTCGAAGACTGATAGCTTGACGTCTCACAGAAACGAGCCCGCAGCTGTTTGCGGGCTTTTTCTTTATGGGCTGGGGGTTTTCTCTACAATGTGGCTATGTCCCAAGATAGCAAACCATCCAAAGCCAATACCGGCGCTATAGCCGAACCGTCTAATTTCTTACGCCAGATCATCGATCATGATTTAGCAAGCGGGGCTTTTGCACAGCGCACCAATTTAGCTGGGGAAGCTATCCCATCAATTATCACCCGTTTTCCGCCTGAGCCTAATGGCTATTTACATATTGGTCACGCTAAAAGTATTTGCCTAAACTTTGGTCTAGCCGCTGATTACAACCAGCAAGCTGGTGGTGCGCGCTGCAATATGCGTCTAGATGACACCAATCCGGTTAAAGAGGATGTCGAGTACGCTGACAGTATTTTGGATGCAGTGAAGTGGCTTGGCTTTGATTGGGGAGTACACCTCTATCACGCAAGTGATTACTTCGACAAACTTTACGAGTTCGCCGAGATCTTGATCCAGAATGGCAAAGCGTATGTCGATAGCCAAAATGCTGATGACATTCATACCAATCGAGGTAATTTTGGCCAAGCGGGGAAAAATAGTCCTTACCGCGATCGCAGCCCAGAAGACAATCTCTCCTTGTTCCGTGAAATGCGCGATGGGAAGTTCAAGGATGGGGAACATGTGCTGCGCCTGAAAGTTGACATGGCGCATCCAAACATTGTGATGCGTGACCCCGTGGTTTACCGTATTCGCCATACAGATCACCACCGCACAGGTAGCAAATGGTGCATCTATCCACTCTATGACTTCACGCATTGCATCTCAGACGCCTTAGAGAACGTCTCTCACTCCATCTGCACGCTAGAGTTTGAAAATAACCGCCCCTTGTATGACTGGATTGTGAACTCATTAAAAGAATTGGGCGTTTTTAAAGACCCAGTGCCACATCAATATGAATTTGCACGCCTGAACCTGACCTACACCATCACCAGCAAACGTAAGTTACTGCAGCTTGTGGAAGAAAAGCATGTTGAGGGCTGGGATGATCCACGGATGCCAACCATCGTCGGCATCCGTCGCCGCGGCTTTACCCCAGAAAGTATTCGTTTGTTCTGCGAACGCATTGGCGTCTCTAAAGCCGATAGCTGGATTGATATGAGCACCCTAGACCAGGCGCTGCGTGATGACCTAGAGGTGAGAGCCCCACGCGCTACTGCAGTACTTAAGCCGCTCAAGCTTGTTGTTGAAAACTTTGATGCCTCAGCAAAAGAGGCCTGCTCTGCGCCACGCCATCCCAATCATCCGGAATGGGGCAATCGTGAATTTAATTTCACGCGCGAATTGTGGATTGAGGCAGATGACTTTATGAAAGAACCTATCAAGGGATTCTTTAGACTTTACCCACCGATTGGAGATCAGCCTGGTAGCCGCGTTCGCTTACGCCATGGCTATGTAGTGGAGTGCACTGGCTTTGAAACCGATGCTGCAGGAAATGTTACCCAGGTCAATGTGACACACTTTCCAGATAGCAAGAGCGGTACCGCTGGCTCCAACAACTATAAGGTTAAGGGCAACATTCACTGGATCAGCGCAGCTGAGGGGATTCCTGCGGAAGTTCGCCTATACGATCACCTTTTTAACGACCCACATCCAGACAGCGGCGATAAGAATTTCTTGGACGCCATCAATCCGAACTCCATGCAAACGATTGCTGCTTACTTAGAGCCTTGTATGAAAGATGTCGAAGCAGAAGATCGCTTTCAGTTTGAGCGTCACGGTTACTTTGTTGCCGACAAAAATGATTCAAAGCCCGGCAAGCCAGTGTTCAACCGCACGGTTGGCCTCAAGGATTCTTGGAAATAGTTTTGAGAAAATGTCCGACGCTGGGATAGCGTAGTGGTGTTTTTAATTCCAGCAAGCGCTGATTGGTAACCCTGCGTGACTCGCGCATAAAGGACCAAAGCATAGGGCTGACGATTTGTTGTAACTCGCTACCGGGCAATCGAGCCGGTCTTTCCAAACCAAAAGCATCAGCTACTTCATCAAAGTAATCACCCATTTTGGTCTCACCGCCATCACAGGCATTAATGATGCGCTGTGGTTTGCCGTGGTAAACGGCTGCACACACCAGCCTCGCCAAATCATCACTATGGATGTGGTTGGAATAGGCATCTTCCTCTGGTAGCAATGCCGGTGTTTTCGCTTTAAGACGATCAATCGGTAGACGATCAGCCGCATAAATTCCAGGGACGCGTAGGATCGTCAAAGCCACCCCATGAGCGGGCGCCCATAAACGGAGCAACCGCTCGGCATCCACCCTTCTTTGCGCACGCTCACTTTGGGGGCTAACTGGAGTTGCCTCGCTCACCTTTCCACCCCTGTGATCGCCATAGACACCCGTAGTACTGACATAGATCAGGCGCCTGACGGTATTGGAGCCTTGGGCTAAAATTCGGAGTAGGTTGCGGGTTCGGCAATCACGATTTCCCCCATTTTGAGGTGGCGCTAGATGAATGACGGTTTGAGCTAAACCGCTAAGGCGCCATAAAGACTCTGGATGATCCAGATTACCCAAAATAGGAGTCGCGCCAACCGCCCTCAACTCCTGAAAGCGATTCTGTTGAGAAGTGAGTGCACAAACACGATGGCTTCGCGAAAGCTGTTTGGCAACCCGAAGACCAATATCTCCGCAGCCAATAATCAGGATTGAAGGTTTACCAAAAGATTGCATAAGTAGCATCGTAACGATTTATTGAAAGGAATGAGAGTGTCTTATCAAGTCACGCTCAAAACGAGCGGCAAGCAATTCACCGTCAATCCAGATGAGAATCTCCTGGAGGCCGCTCTTCGCCAAGGCATCAACCTACCCTATGGCTGTAAAAATGGTGCTTGCGGCTCTTGCAGAGGCAAGGTCATAGAGGGTCAAGTGACCCATGGCCAGCATAGCGACAGTGCTCTGAGCAAGGCCGATGAGACTGCGGGCGGCATTCTGTTTTGCTGCTCCCACCCCCATTCGGACCTGCTGATTGAGGCCCGTGAAGTCCAAGGGGCAGGCGATCTTGCGATTCGTAAGGTGCCCTGCCGAGTCAATGCGATCACCAAACCTAGTAATGATGTCGCCATTCTCAAACTCCAACTTCCTGCTGCAGAACGCTTTCAGTTCCTAGCCGGACAGTACTTAGAGTTTCTCCTCAAAGATGGTCAACGCCGCGCCTACTCAATCGCCAACGCGCCCGAGCAAGAAGGGCCGCTTGAATTACACATTCGTCATTTGCCAGGCGGCCTGTTTACTGACTTTGTATTTGGTGCCGTCACGCCCGCATTAAAAGAAAAAGACATTCTTCGTTTTGAAGGGCCTTTGGGAAGCTTCTTCTTAAGAGAGGATTCTAAAAAACCAATTATTTTTGTTGCAGCTGGCACCGGCTTTGCCCCGATCAAATCCATCATCGAACAAATGCAGGCAAAGAAGATTGATCGACCCATTCATCTCTTCTGGGGTGGACGTCGCCCCAGCGATCTGTATTTAGATGCTTTGTGCAAAACCTGGGAAAAAGAAATTGCTGACTTTAAATACATCCCCGTGATTTCAGATGCCTTGGCAGAGGATAGCTGGCAAGGTCGCACTGGCTTTGTGCATCAAGCCGTTATGACTGACCATCCCAATATGGGGGACTTTCAGGTGTATGCCTGTGGCGCCCCGGTCATGGTCAATGCCGCCAGAAATGACTTTTCATCTAAATGTCATTTGCCTGAGGAAGAATTCTTTGCCGACTCCTTTACTAGCGCGGCTGATTTAGCAGCAGCCTAGAGCCTGTAAACCCATTCAGTTAGATAATAGAACCGTTACTTCAGAACCCTTACTTTTCATTATTAAGCCAAGCAGACCAGCATGAATAAGCCAACCCAGACTATTGATACCCACTCAGTCATGTTCATTACTCCGCGCCCAGAGGTGATCATGGTCGAAGGCAAAGGCTCATGGCTCACAGATAACAATGGCAAACGTTATTTAGACTTCTTACAAGGCTGGGCTGTTAATTGCTTAGGTCACTGCAACCCAGGAATGATTGAGGCGCTGAATACGCAAGCAAAGACGCTAATCAACCCTAGTCCTGCGTTCTTTAATGAGCCAATGATTGGCCTTTCCAATTTGCTAACTGAAAATAGCTGCTTTGACAAAGTCTTCTTTGCCAACAGCGGAGCTGAAGCCAATGAAGGTGCTATTAAGTTAGCGCGCAAATGGGGCCAACTCAATAAGTCTGGTGCATTTGAGATCATCACGTTTGATCACAGCTTTCATGGTCGCACACTGGCAACCATGAGCGCGTCCGGCAAACCTCACTGGGATACGATGTTTGCCCCCCAAGTGGCAGGCTTTCCGAAGGCAGACTTAAATGATTTAGAGTCCGTCAAAAAACTAGTGACCGACAAAACGGTCGCAGTCATGCTTGAACCTGTTCAAGGTGAAGGTGGCGTGATTCCGGCAACCCAAGAATTTATGCGTGCACTACGTCAGTTCACCAAAGAAAATAATATTCTTTTGATTGCCGACGAAGTGCAGGCTGGTTGCGGCCGAACCGGCGCCCTCTTTGCTTACCAAAACTACGGTATTGAGCCCGACATCATGACCTTAGGCAAAGGCATTGGTGGGGGCGTTCCACTGGCAGCCCTATTGGCAACTGATGCTGTAGCCTGCTTTGTGCCTGGCGATCAGGGTGGTACCTATAACGGCAACCCACTCATGACTGCTGTCGGTATTAGCGTCATTGAGCAACTCTTAGCCCCAGGATTTTTGGATAGTGTCAAAGCGAAAGGCGAGTTACTCAAAGCTGAATTACTCAAGCTTTGTGCAGACTTTAATCTTGAAGGTGAGCGTGGCGAAGGATTGCTGCGTGCACTCATGCTTGGAAAAGATATTGGTCCAAAACTGGTTGATCTTGCCAGGGATCGCGGTCCTGAAGGTCTTCTGATTAATTCCCCAAGACCAAACTTATTGCGCTTTATGCCAGCATTAAATGTGTCTGATGATGAAATTCGTCAGATGTGCAATATGCTGCGTGAGTTGCTCAAAGAATTAGCTCAAAACTAAAATCCCCCATTGCCTACTTACTCTCCTAAGTAGGCAACCCTGACCCTCGGATCCTCCAGTAGCTCTTTGCCGGATCCGCTCAGCGTAATCAAACCACTTTCCATGACATAAGCACGGCTTGACATTTGTAGCGCCAAGCGCGCGTTCTGCTCAACTAGCAAAATAGTCATACCGCTAGAAGACAAGCTCCGAATCACATCAAATATGGTTTCGACCATGATGGGGGAGAGACCCATTGACGGCTCATCCAACAGCAATAATTTTGGCTCTGCCATGATTGCTCTGCCCATCGCAACCATTTGCTGTTCACCACCGGAGAGCGTCCCTGCCAACTGAGACAAGCGCTCCTTCAGCCTTGGAAAATAGAAATAGACCTCTTCAAGCTTGCGCTCAATCTCTTTGGCGTCGGACTTTAGGTAAGCACCCATTTGGAGGTTTTCCAGAATGGTCATGCGCTTAAAGACACCACGACCTTCAGGCACCATACCCAAGCCTAGGCGCACCAACCCATAAGCCGGCATTTTTCTAGTCACGCAATTTGCAAAATTAATTTCACCTACGGTAGGCATTAGCAAACCAGCGATGGCCTTAAGGGTCGAACTCTTGCCAGCGCCATTGGCACCAATGAGTGCAACGAGCTCGCCTTGGTTGACGTGCAAATTAATCCCTTTGACCGCATTAATGCCGCCATAAGAGACCTTGAGATCCTTTACTTTTAGCAGGGCGCTCATTCAGCAGCTCCTTGGCCAAGATAAGCCCTGATCACCTCGGGATGCACTCTGACATCCGCAGGCTTGCCAGCAGCAATCACTTTGCCATAATCCAGCACCGTGAGACTGTCACAAATTCCCATTACCAAGCTCACATCATGCTCAATCAGAAGAATCGTTTTACCGTCAGCACGGATGCGCAATAGCAATTCCCGAAGCTCTAATTTTTCAGTGGCATTCATGCCAGCCGCAGGCTCATCAAGCGCCAAAAGCTTCGGTTCAGTAGCCAAGGCCCTTGCAATCTCAAGGCGACGCTGGTGACCATAAGAAAGATTGCGGGCTTCCATCTGGGCAAATTCACTTAGATCAACGTAAGCCAGCAGTTGGTATGCCTTATCCCTTATGGCCTGCTCTTCACGTCTAGTTGAGGGAAAGCGGAAAATCGCCCCCAACAATCCAGCCTTCGTGCGGCAATGGCAGCCCACCATCACATTTTCAAGAACAGACATTTCACCAAAGAGGCGAATATTTTGAAAGGTTCTCGCTAGGCCAGATTGCGTTACTTTCGATACCGACTCTGGAAAATAGGATTTGCCATCAAACAAAAAGATTCCAGAATCTGCAGGGTATAAGCCAGTAATCACATTAAAGAAAGTAGTCTTGCCAGCGCCATTGGGGCCTATCAAACCCACAATCGCTCCGTGGGGCACCTGCAAGCTGACAGACTCTAACGCCTGTACACCGCCAAAACGCTTAGATACATCCGTCACGTCCAATAGCAAAGAAGTGCTCATTTACTACCTCCACGCTTTTGCCAAATGCCGCCTGGACGATAGAGCATGATCAAAATCAATGCGAGGCCATAAATTAATTGGCGAATGATTTCTACATCAATAATTACATGGCCAAATAGAAACTGCTGCACTGGCTGCGCAATACCCCGCAAGATTTCCGGAAACACTGCTAACAAACATGCGCCCAGTATCACTCCGGGAATATGGCCAATACCGCCTAGTACCACCATAGCCAATACCACGATGGACTCCCACAGCGTAAATGATTCTGGAGAAATAAAGCCTTGGAAGGCAGAAAACAGTACGCCCGCTACCCCAGCAAAGGAAGCCCCGATGGCAAAGGCAAGCAACTTCATATTGCGGGTGTTGATACCCATAGCTTTAGCAGCGATCTCATCTTCACGGATCGCGATCCAAGCACGCCCAATACGTGAGTCTTGTAAATGCAAGCAAATAATTGCCACCGCGATCGCTAGCAAGAGAAATAAATAAAACACTAAATACAAGCCTGGAATTTGCACAAAGCCTAAATCTAAGGGCTTGGTAAATGAGATGCCAAACAACTGAATCGGATCAATTCCAGAAATTCCCTTAGGGCCATTGGTGAGATTTAAAGGACGATCAAGGTTATTCATAAAGATGCGAATAATTTCACCAAAGCCCAAAGTAACAATCGCCAAATAATCACCGCGTAACTGCAGCGTCGGTAAACCTAAGATCAACCCGAATAAAGCAGCCAAAATAATTGAGAACACCGCAACTATCCAGGGAGAGAAATGCACCCCCTCTGGAAAGGCGGCCGCAATCGATGCAAACTGAGTCGGCAAATGCGGGGAAGCCAACAAAGCATAGCTGTAAGCCCCCAAAGCATAAAAAGCGATATAGCCTAGATCCAAAAGGCCTGCAAAGCCTACAACGACATTCAAGCCGAGAGCCAGAACGATATAAAGCAAAGCAAAATCGAGAACCCGCACCCAATAATTTCCGCCTCCAGCACCCGCAAGCCAGGGCAAGAGCACTACAGCAATGACTCCAAGCCATAGATAGCTAGTGCGACTCTTAAGCACGATCCGAAACCTTCTCACCCAACAAGCCGGTAGGTCGCAATACCAGCACCAAGATCAATACCAGGAATGCAAAGATATCTTGATAGTTAGAGCCAAAGATGCCACCAGTAAGTTCACCGATATAGCCGGCACCCAAGGATTCGATTAATCCCAAAAGCAGTCCTCCCAGCATGGCGCCCTGTAAATTTCCGATGCCGCCCAGGACGGCCGCAGTAAATGCCTTGAGGCCAGGAATGAAACCCATGTAGAAATGCACATTGCCATAGTTGCTAGCAATCATGACGCCGGCCAAACCTGCTAAGGCACCACCCAACATAAAAGTAATCGAGATCACGCGATTCGGATTAACGCCCATCAGCGCAGCGATTTGCGTTTGCTCAGCAGTGGCACGCATTGCTCTGCCGAGTTTTGTTTTCTCCACCAAGAACAATAAGCCAGCCATTACCACCAAGGCCACCACGATAATCACAATTTCTTTGCCAGTGATTGTGGCACCGCTTCCAAACAAATCAATTGGGGTAGAGGGTAACAATTGCGGATAAGTCATGGGATTGCGCGACCAAATCATCATGGCAATCGTTTGCAGCAGTATTGACATGCCAATCGCAGAGATCAGCGGTGCTAAACGAGGCGCATTACGGAGCGGACGATAAGCAATGCGCTCAATCCAGTAACTTAAGCCTGCGCAGACCGCCATCGTTAACGGCAATACGATCAAGAGCGTCAACCAGCCCGGCAAGTCGCTGGTCAAATTCAGGATTAAGCGTAACAGCGATAGTGAAACCATTGCGCCGATCATCAAAACTTCGCCATGCGCGAAATTGATAATTCCTAGGACACCGTAGACCATGGTGTAGCCCAAAGCGATCAATGCATAGATGCTACCCAGCACTAGGCCATTGATGATCTGCTGAAGAAGGATATCCATTGAGCCCTAATTTATTGAGGCTTAATAAAAAAATAGCACCGCAATAGCGGCGCCATTCTTTATTGAGCTGTCATTACATCTTAATGACTTCAAGCACTGTTTTCTTTTTGTCTTTGAAGTCATACAAGGTGATCACACCCTCTTTCATATCGCCCTTGTTGTCAAAAGCAATATTGCCAACCAAGCCTTGCATCTTTGTATCTGGCATTGCGGCCAAAATCTTTGCAGGATCAGTAGAGTTTGAGCGCTTCATTGAGTCCACTAAAACATAGACTGCATCGTAAGTGAATGGTGCATAAATTTGCACATCAGAATTAAAGCGTTCTTTGTAGCGCTTCTGGAAGTCGGCTCCTTGTGCCATCTTCGATAAAGCCATACCCGCTTCAGAGCAGGTGACATTCACCACAGCCTCACCAGCCAATTCAGCCAACTTCTCAGTACACATGCCATCACCACCAACTACCTTGGCCTTAATGCCGAGCTCAGCAGCCTGCTTAGTTAATGGACCACCAGTGGCATCCATACCGCCATACATGATGACGTCAGGCTTGCTACCTTTAATCTTAGTCAGAATCGCCTTGAAATCAGTGGCCTTGTTATTACTCGCTTCACGAGTAACCACTTTCATGCCGGCAGCCTTCACTGTTTTTTCAAACTCATCAGCTAAGCCTTTGCCATACTGAGTAGAGTCATCAATAATCGCCACTGTTTTTGCCTTCAAGGTATTAGCAACGTAATTAGCCAATGCTGGACCTTGCTGTGCATCAGTAGCCACCAAGCGATAGGTTGTCTTAAAGCCTTGCTTGGTGTAATCAGGATTGGTTGCAGATGGAGAAACTTGGGCAATACCCGCGTCGCTATAAATACGTGAAGCTGGAATACTGGTTCCGGAGTTGAGGTGACCAACTACACCCACCACTTTGGCATCCACTAATTTTTGTGCAACCTGCGTAGCGGTCTTGGGGTCCTCTGCATCATCCTCAGGAACCAAAGTGAGCACTACTTTTTTTCCATCAATGGTTAGGCCGGCCTTATTAATTTCTTCAAGCGCCAAGCGGGCACCGTTTTCATTGTCCTTACCCAAGTGAGCGATAGGGCCAGTTAAGGGAGCAACGTGACCAATCTTAACCTCAACCGCATCTGCCGGGATAGCGGCGGCCTTCTCACCACCTTTGCTGCAAGCAGTCAACACCATAGCTGAGGCGGCCAAAACAAGTGCGCCTCTAGCAAAAGTAATCTTTGAATTTTTCATGTACGACCCCTTTATTAGGAATGGATGATTCAATCAACTAAATTTTTTGGCAAGGAAAAAGTTACCTCTTCTATTACCCCATCAAGCGCCCGGACCTGTCTAGGACCAAACTCCTGTATCCGACTAACAATCGATTGCGCCAAACTCTCTGGCGCTGATGCGCCTGCAGTTAAACCAACCCGTTTTTTACCGGCAAACCATTCCGGCTTAAGCTGCTCTGGCGCATCCACCATGTAGGACGGAACACCCAGCTTTTCAGAAAGCTCGCGCAAACGATTAGAGTTTGAGCTTGTCGCACTACCCACCACAATAACGACCTCAACCTGAGGCGCCATAAATTTCACAGCATCTTGACGATTCTGAGTGGCATAACAAATATCTTGTTTGCGGGGCTGAACAACATTGGGAAACTTCATCGTTAGTGCATCGACTATTTCTTTTGTCTCATCCACCGAGAGTGTGGTCTGGGTAACAAATGCAATTTTCTCATCGGCAGGGAATGTCAAAGAGTCTACATCACCAACTTTCTCGATTAAGAACACACCTTCTTTAACCTGGCCCATCGTTCCCTCAACCTCAGGGTGCCCTGCATGACCAATCATCAATACCGTGAAGCCGTCTTTGCACATCTTGACAACCTCAAGATGCACCTTAGTAACCAGGGGGCACGTAGCGTCATATACCTGCAAACCCCGTGCTTCAGCGTCCTTGCGGACTTCCTGAGAAACGCCATGAGCGCTAAATACAACAATGCCGCCTTTAGGCACTTCATGGAGTTCATCCACAAACACCGCACCTTTATCGCGCAACTCATTCACCACATAAGCGTTATGAACGATTTCATGGCGTACATAGATAGGGGCACCAAAACGATTGAGTGCCTCATTGACAATATTGATAGCACGATCTACACCCGCGCAAAAACCACGCGGCTGGGCCATCAAAATTTCTGGTTTATTAGAGTCGCTCATGATTTACAAAATCGCCACAATCTCTGCTTCAAATGTCACCGGTCTTCCCGCCAAAGGGTGGTTAAAGTCAAACCAGGCGCCCTCTTCATTAATCGATTGCAGCACGCCTGCATATTGAGCGCCGCCTGGTGCATTGAACTCAATCACATCTCCCGGATTAAATTCTACGTCGTCATCGCGACCTTCTTTAAGTGCTTTTAAAGATACCCACTGCACTAAATCCTCCTTACGCTCACCAAAACTTTCTTCAGGCGCAAGCAGTGCACTTTTTTTCTCACCAACACCTAAACCTAGTAAAACGTTCTCAAAGCAAGGAGCAAATTGTCCAGACCCCATCAAAACCGTCGCAGGACGATCGACAAAAGTGTTGATGTAATCTTCCCCACTGGGCAAAGTCAGCCGGTAGTTGAGGGTCAGATAGGAATTAGGCAAAACGGTAAGCTTGGTCATAAGGTGATTGTATCTAGGCCTGCGCTGGCTGTGCACTCTCCCATTACGGGCTGGCCAAAAAATGAGCAGCCTCGAGAAAAACTGCGTCTAAATGGCGCAGCGACTCTTTCTGATGCGGAACTACTTGCCATCTTTTTGCGGGTGGGGGTTAAGGGCAAAAGTGCTGTTGCCCTGGCCAAGGACTTACTGCATCACTTTGGGAGCCTCCCTCGACTGTTGGCCAGCACCCCTGAAGAATTCACGCGCCTCCATGGCATGGGGCTGTCTAAATGGTCTCAAATTCAGGCAGCTTATGAGCTAGTGAAGAGAAGTCTTGAAGATGGCTTAACCCATGACCCTATCTTTTCATCGCCTAACCACGTCAGAGAGTTCTTGCAGGCCAAAATTGGCCGTCTCCCCCATGAGGTCTTTCTATGCCTCTACTTGGACTCCCGCCTCCACCTGATTGAGTGTGATGAGCTTTTTCGGGGGTCTATTACCCAAACAGCCATTTACCCCCGTGAAATCCTGAAAGAAGCCCTTGCGAAGAATGCTAGTGCCTTGATCGTGGCTCATAATCACCCCAGCGGCAATCCGTTACCGAGCGATGCGGATCAAAAACTCACCAAGGTACTAGCAAATGCCTTGCAAATGGTAGATATTCAGCTCCTCGATCACTGTATTGTGAGTGGCAGCGGTTTTTTCTCATTTTCCGACTCCGGGCTTATGGATATTGATTTTTAATGATAGTAAACGCTAACTTTATAGGCTAATTTTCACCTAGATGCCCAATTCCCTTCAAACAAAGCTATTTAGGGCTAGCCGAAAATAGGCTGAGACTGATACAATCTTCTTTTTTCGCAATTAATGGAGTTATGTCATGGCAAAAGTTTGCCAAGTCACTGGGAAGAAGCCGATGGTTGGCAACAATGTATCCCATGCAAACAA
>CAITHY010000170.1 GCA_903892315.1 uncultured beta proteobacterium
AAAAAGTATTTACCCTCATCACGGTTGTTTTAAGTTTATGTAATGGAGTTCGCATGGCGACCGGAATTGTTAAGTGGTTCAATGATGCAAAAGGTTTTGGCTTTATCAAACCTGATGATGGTGAAGAAGAGTTGTTCGCGCATTTCAGCGCAATTACTATGCCTGGGTTCAAAACCCTGAAGGAAAACCAAAAGGTAACGTTTGACATTACCCAAGGCCCTAAAGGCAAACAAGCTACCAATATCCAAGCGGCTTAATAGTCCTTAGATCATTATTAAAAACCCAGGATTCGTTCCTGGGTTTTTTTTCGCCTGCAATTTCTCTCACTTAAAATACAAGACATGTCTAAATCAACCATTAGCACCTCAATATTCTTGCGCCAAGCATTATCTACTGCGCTCTTTATTTACTCTACCCTAACGCTTGCCCAGGTTAATGTCGGACTTCCCACTATTGAATTAAAGACGGGTATCTACCGGATTCAGGCCGAGCTTGCCGATACACCGCAGGCCAGAGAGGTTGGCCTCATGAACCGCCCAAGCATGCCAATGAATTCCGGCATGTTATTTATCTTCGAACAAAAGGCTGGTCACTGCTTCTGGATGAACAACACCAAGATCCCGCTCTCGATTGCCTTCATTGCCGATGATGGCAGGATTGTGAATATTGAAGAGATGCAGGCTGAGACCACCAATAACCATTGCCCTAAAGCAGCTGTGCGTTATGCACTGGAAATGAATAAGCAATGGTTCTCCGAGCGCGTGATTGTGCCCGGTACCGTTGTAAACGGTCTACCAAAAAAGTAAGCGAATAGGTATGGGCAATAAAAAACGCAGACCGAGGTCTGCGTTTTGTTTTAAAGCATCTTAGATTTATTCAAAGTGACAAACATAGTGCACTGGTTGCTCGGCACGAATAATGAAGTAACCGCCCTTCTCTACCTCCCAGCTTTGACCAGCTTTGAACTCCTGCTCAGGGGCGCCATTGATGCTCACAAAAGCGTTGCCATCAACTACTTCCATGATCTCACTGGTGCTTAAGTCAAAACGCAAGGTGCTTGGCAAGACCACGCCAACCGATTTCCGCACGCCATTGGGTAATGTCACGGTATGGGAAACACACTTGCCATCAAAAAATACATTGGCTTTTTTACCGACGGAAACTTGATCAAATTGCATGCTGACTCTTTCTATTCTGTTGGGTTCTAATCGTTTGCTTGTTTTATGGCTTTTTTATTTCTTGACGCGCTTACGTCTAGCAGTTTCAGCAATGCGCATACGCAAAGCGTTGAGCTTAATAAAACCACCAGCGTCTGCTTGGTTGTACGCACCACCATCATCATCAAAGGTTGCGATGTTTTGATCAAACAAAGTATTGGCAGAGTCACGTGAAATCACAGACACGGATCCTTTATAGAGCTTTAAGCGCACAACGCCGTTAACAGCTTGTTGCGTGTGATCAATCAAGGTTTGTAGGGCGAGACGCTCTGGCGCCCACCACAAACCGTTATAGATTAGGCTGGCGTAACGTGGCATCAAATCATCCTTCAAGTGCGCCACTTCACGATCCAAAGTAATGCTTTCGATACCGCGGTGAGCCTTCAGAAGAATTGTGCCGCCAGGAGTCTCGTAACAGCCACGACTCTTCATACCAACAAAGCGGTTTTCTACCAAATCAAGTCGGCCAATGCCATGTTTTCCACCAAGACGATTTAATTCAGCCAACAACTCATGCGGCTTATAGGCTTTACCATCAATTGCCACTGGGTCACCAGCTTTAAATTCGATTTCGATAATTTCTGGGGCATCTGGAGCCTTTTCAGGAGAAACAGTCCAACGCCACATAGACTCTTCTGCCTCGGCGTTTGGATTCTCGAGGTGACGACCCTCATAACTGATGTGCAAAAGGTTGGCATCCATAGAGTACGGTGAACCGCCTTGCTTATGCTTCATCTCAACCGGAATACCATGCTTTTCTGCGTAAGCCATCAACTTCTCGCGTGAGAGAAGGTCCCATTCACGCCAAGGAGCAATTACCTTGATTCCCGGTTCAAGAGCGTAGTAACCCAACTCAAAGCGAACCTGGTCATTGCCTTTACCAGTAGCGCCGTGTGATACAGAGTCGGCGCCAGTTAAGCGAGCAATTTCAATTTGACGCTTAGCGATTAATGGGCGTGCAATAGAGGTGCCCAACAAATATTCACCTTCGTAAATCGTATTCGCACGGAACATGGGGAACACAAAGTCGCGCACAAACTCTTCGCGCAAGTCATCAATAAAAATGTTTTCTGGCTTGATGCCAAATTGCAAAGCCTTGGCACGTGCTGGCTCCAGCTCTTCGCCCTGACCTAAATCAGCGGTAAAGGTGACGATCTCACAGCCATAAGTATCTTGAAGCCATTTCAAGATCACGCTGGTATCTAGACCGCCGGAATACGCTAAGACTGCTTTTTTAATATCGGACATTTTTTATTCAATCAAATTAATTAAAACGAATTGCTTATTTTATTGCTGAAGCTTGATTACTCAATCTAAACGACCGCAGAGTAAAAACTCCATCAGGGCTTTTTGGACGTGCAAACGATTTTCAGCCTCTTCCCAAACAATACTTTGCGGCCCATCAATCACTCCAGCTGAAACCTCTTCCCCGCGGTGCGCCGGCAAGCAGTGCATAAATAGCGCATCAGGCTTAGCCAAGGACATGAGCTCTTCATCAACCATCCAATCCTGGAAAGCATTCATACGCAAAGTATTTTCATCTTCATAGCCCATGCTGGTCCAGACGTCAGTACTCACTAGGTCAGCGTCTTTGCATGCCTCTTTAGGGTCGGCACAAATTGTTAAATGCTTGGCAGAATTCCGTGACAAACGCGTTGTATCCAACTGATAACCCTCTGGCGCAGAGAAGCGTAACTGAAAATCTAGGCATTCAGCAGCCTGGAGCCAGGTATAGGCCATATTGTTGGCATCACCTACCCAGGCTACCGTTTTTCCCTGGATCGGACCACGGGCCTCTACAAACGTAAAAATATCGGCTAATACTTGGCAAGGGTGAAATTCATTTGTCAGGCCATTAATGACCGGCACCCGTGAATTGGCAGCAAAGCGCTCAATAATCTCCTGGCCGAAGGTGCGAATCATAATGATGTCAGTCATCCGCGAAATCACCTGAGCAGCATCTTCTACAGGCTCACCACGACCTAACTGGGTATCTCGGGTGTTCAGGTATACCGCATGACCACCAAGCTGATGGATGCCCGCCTCGAAAGACAGGCGGGTACGGGTGGAATGCTTCTCAAAAATCATTGCCAAGGTGCGGTCATGCAATGGGTGCCAAGTTTCATAGCTCTTGAACTTGGCTTTGAGCCATGCTGAACGCTTGAGCAAATAGTCATACTCTTCACGAGTCAGGTCAGAAAACTGCAGATAGTGCTTTACCTGACCGGGCACTTGCGGCTTAGCCAGAGATGTCATAGTTGAGCTTTCTACTAAAGTTTTGGCTTGCATTTTTTTCTTCAAACATTCAGCTGCACGAAAATAGATCCGAAAGCCATCTTACGGCCAACTTGGGCTGTTAAGCTAGAGGACTTA
>CAITHY010000171.1 GCA_903892315.1 uncultured beta proteobacterium
GCATTATGTTTACCTTGGCAAAAATTCCTAAAAGTGTTTGGGCCCTGCATTTACAACCTTTTACCCAACACCATGAGATATTTCATGATTTTGCGTGATTTTACAATAGCTTCTGGACATGTCTAAACTCTTTCAAGCCCGCTTCGCCACCACAGTCAATGACACCCATTGTCTGCCCGCCACCCCGCTAAGAGAGGTGGCCTTTGCCGGCCGGTCAAATGCGGGCAAATCTAGCGCTCTGAATGTCCTTTGCAACCAAAAAAGGCTGGCTTTTGCCAGTAAAACACCTGGACGTACCCAACATATCAACTATTTTGGTGTTTTTGCAAAAGATGACCTGCTGGCTTATTTGGTCGACTTACCAGGGTATGGCTATGCAGCAGTCAATCACGAGACCAAATACCACTGGAATGCCCTTCTAAGCGATTACCTGCAAGAGCGGGAGCAGTTGGTAGGCATGATCCTTATTGTTGACTCCAGACGCGGAATAACCGACCTGGATGAGCAAATGATTCAGTGGTTTGTACCAACCGGGAAGCCGATTCATGTTTTGCTAAGTAAGTGCGATAAATTGAACAAAAGCGAGTGCAAGCATGCTCTTGAGGCAGTCACCAAGCGACTGCAGCAATATGACCCAGCACTACCGGATGGAACCGGTGACTCCAAACAACTTACGGCACAATTATTTTCTAGCACCAAACGCATTGGCCTTGAAGAGGCAGATAATTTAATTATTAAATGGCTATTTAAAGCAGAAACCCATGAAGATGAAATCACCAGCTAACTCATTGCTTAATTTTCCAAGGCACCGTCCTCGTCGCATGCGTCGCGATGATTGGTCGCGTCGCTTAATGCAAGAAAATAGCGTCACCGCAAATGATTTGATCTATCCAGTATTTTTATTGGAAGGGCAAGGAAAGTCTGAAGCGGTAGCCTCGATGCCTGGTGTCAATCGCGTTTCCCTAGATTTACTTTTTTCGGTTGCACAAGAATGTGTAGATTTAGGTATTCCAGTACTTGCGCTTTTTCCAGTAATCGATGCCGCACTAAAAACACCCGATGGTAAGGAAGCCTTTAATTCAAAGGGTCTCATTCCTACGGCTGTTCGTGAGCTCAAAAAACGTTTTCCTAATTTAGGCATCATGACTGATGTAGCCCTTGATCCATATACGAGCCATGGTCAAGATGGCGTACTCGATGAGCAAGGTTACATTCTGAATGATGAGACGACTGCGATCTTAGTACAACAAGCAATCACTCAAGCAGAGGCTGGGGTCGATATCGTTGCACCATCAGACATGATGGATGGACGTATCGGCAAAATTCGTGAAGCTCTTGAACAAGAGAAACTCATTCACACTCGCATCATGGCGTACTCAGCTAAATATGCTTCTGCTTTTTATGGTCCATTTAGGGATGCAGTAGGTTCTGCAAAGAACCTGGGCAAAGCCGATAAAAAAACATACCAGATGGATTGTGCCAATGGCGACGAGGCTTTGCGGGAGGTCGCTCTCGATATCAGCGAAGGTGCTGATATGGTCATGGTCAAGCCTGGCATGCCTTATTTAGATATCGTACGTCGCGTCCGTGAAGAGTTTGATTACCCTACTTATGCATACCAAGTCAGCGGTGAATATGCGATGCTTAAAGCTGCCGCACAGAATGGCTGGCTAGATCACGATGCCGTGATGATGGAATCACTGCTTGCATTTAAGCGTGCGGGTGCTGATGGTGTTCTGACTTACTTTGCACTCGAAGCAGCACGCTTACTTAAAACAAGCGCAGCTAGTAAATAAAAACAAATTTTTTACTATTGAGCGCTTGCCGATTTTTTTAAGCGTTCAATAAAGCGCTGCGGCGGCATATAACCAATGACACGCTGGTCTTTTAGCTCTTCAGAATTTTGATTGAAGATCAGGATTCCGGGAGGGCCAAATAAACCAAAACGTTTAAGTAATGCCTGGTTCTCAGGGCTGTTTGCAGTAACGTCCGCTTGTAATAGCACGAACTGCTTGAGCTCTTTGCTCACATCTGAATTTGCAAATGTGTTCACTTCCATCTCTTTACAACTGATACACCAGTCTGCATAAAAATCTAGGAGGGCTAGTTTCTGCTCCTCCTGAGCCTTGCTTAATTGCGCATCCAACTCTGCAGGCGAGTGAATCACCACAAAAGAGAGCTCCCCCACCTGATGAATGCCCTGACCATTCACTGTTTTAGTGGTTCCCACTGCATCATTTTTCTGGAGCAATGGTGAGGCAATCCACGCTGCCGTGGCGACCAAAAGAACGCCTAAGGTACGCTGCAAATAAATCATCCAAATACCCGTGGATGGAATCAAAATACGGGCCTCAACAGCAATAAAGAGTAGCGGCAGACCCATTCCCAAGGCCATCACAAAAAGCAGGCCTGCACCTAGACTCATAGAGCCGGTTTGAGCAATAAAAGCCAGGACGCCAGCTAAAGGCGCCGTAATACATGGGCTAGCTACCAGGGTAGAAATACCGCCCAAAGCAAATGCCCCGAATACACTTCCGCCCTTCTGGCGCCCAGCCAATCTATCGACATGTTGATGCCAAGATGAGGGCAAACGTAGGTCGTATAAGCCAAACAAACTGCCTGAAAGGGCCAAAAGTAATAAGGCAAAAGTAGCTAATGCGACCGGGCTCTGCAAAGCCCGCTGTACGCTCCCCCCAAGGGCCGCCATGAGCACGCCTGCCAAGGCATATACCAATGCCATACCTAAGACGTAGGCCAGCGCTAGGATGCTGGCGCGCCCCTTTGATATAGCCTTGCCATCTTGAGTACCAAAGATGACGCTTGATAAAATAGGCAACATTGGCAGCACACAAGGTGTAAAAGCTAGGGCAAGGCCCAGCACAAAGAAGGCAAGAAATAAATAAGCAGTTGAAGTGCTTTCTAAAAAACGGGCGATGGCGTTCACATCATCGCGTTCACGCCATAAATCAGCCAAGCTAAATTCACCACCAGCCTGGGCGTTAGATAAGGGCATGCCATCTAAAGCTTCTGGAATCGGCGCCACTTTTACACCGGGACCAGCTAGTAAAAATTTCAGGGTCATGGGTGGGTAGCAAATACCCGCCTCCGCGCAACCTTGAAGCATTACTTCAGCATGTATCGGCTTACCATCAACGGGCTTAACATCCAAAAATACCAAAAAGGGTTCTTTATAGACTTGTAACTTTTTCCGAAAGGTTTCATCAAACTTGTTGATGCCTACAGGTAGTGAAGGCCTTATATTATTGAGCTTCGCAGCCTGCGTACCCACTTGGATCTTTAAAGATTCTTGGTAAATGTAATAGCCTTTAGCAGGTAAAAATTCCAGCTCCACTTGATTGGAATTTTCTAACCAAGTAGCCTCGACCCGGAATGCTTTCTCTGGAGGCAAGAAATCTGGCGCAGCAAAAACTTGCACGGAAAGAAATAAAAATAGGGCAAAGATCTTTGCTACAAAGGAATGCATTCTCATGACTTCGAATTTACCTCAGACTGTACCCACTTACCGTATTGCTGTTCATATTGCTCTGGAGAGAAAGCTACTATTTCTGGCAAATCATAAGGATGCGCACTTTGAATAAAGGTTGAAATCTCAGGCCACTTTGACTCAGTCGTTTTTGCAGAAAGCAATACTTCATGCTCCTCGCAAACTTTACCCTCCCAGCGATAAATTGATTGGATGCCGCCCATAAGCTGCACGCAAGCAGCTAAATTCTTCTCCACCAAAGACCGCGACAAGGCTTTGGCCGCGCCCATGTCTGGAAGACTGGTTAGCACTACCAAAAGCTTGCTGGAATGGACTGGGGAGTTTTCAGACATTCTGTATTTATAACCTGATAAATGAAAAAAGCCAGACCGAAGCCTGGCTTTTTACCGTAACCGTAAGACTTAAGCCTCTTCAGCTACAACTGCTGTTTCATCAACTTCTGGGCGATCTACCAACTCAACCAAAGCCATTGGTGCATTGTCGCCATGACGGAAGCCAAACTTCAAAATACGAAGATAGCCACCTGGACGCGTTGCGTAACGTGGGCCGAGCTCTGTAAAGAGCTTAGCTACGATATCGCGATCACGTGTGCGATTGAATGCTAAGCGACGGTTTGCTAAGTTGTCTTTTTTACCTAAGGTAATCAAAGGCTCAACAACCATGCGCAATTCTTTTGCTTTTGGCAAAGTCGTTTTAATGACTTCGTGCTCCAAAAGTGAATTGGACATATTGCGCAGCATCGCTAGGCGATGTGATGA
>CAITHY010000172.1 GCA_903892315.1 uncultured beta proteobacterium
GATAAGAAAAAATGGTTCAAAAGAAATCCGACAAACCGAATTTGCAAACGCTGCCAGTCGCGCAGACTGCGTCGGCGTCTGCATTTCCGATGCTGCCAACTCTTGGGGTTGGCACTCTCGATTCATACATTTCGTACGTTAATCGCGTACCAATGCTCAGTGCTGCAGAAGAGTTACATCTTGCGCAGGAATTTCGACGCACTGAAAATGTCGATGCTGCTAAAACTTTAGTACTCTCTCATCTGCGCTTAGTAGTTTCTGTTGCTCGCCAATATCTCGGCTACGGCATTCCACATGCTGACCTTATTCAAGAAGGCAATATTGGCTTGATGAAAGCAGTAAAACGCTATGACCCAAACAATGGCGCACGTCTTGTGTCTTATGCGATTCATTGGATCAAAGCAGAAATTCATGAGTACATTCTCAAGAATTGGCGTTTAGTAAAAACAGCAACCACTAAAGCACAGCGCAAACTATTCTTTAACTTACGCAGCAATAAACCTACCTTGAGCGCACTTACTCCAAGCGAAGTAGAGGCCTTGGCTAAAGCGCTGGATGTTAAAGGTTCTGATGTTAAAGAAATGGAAATGCGACTTGCTGGTGGTGATATTGCTCTCGAAGGCGATGATAGCGATGATGAGTCTGCTTACGCTCCTATTCAATGGCTCGCGGATAACTCCCAAGAGCCTACTGCTCGCATTGCTAGCGCTGAAGCAGATGCCTTACAAGGCCCCAAACTAGATCAAGCACTCATGGCTTTAGATGAGCGCAGTCGCAATATTGTGCAATCACGTTGGCTGGCTATGGATGCCGAGGGGAATGGCACGAAAACATTGCATGATCTAGCCGATGAATACGGCATCTCCGCAGAACGTGTTCGCCAAATTGAAACTGCTGCCCTCAAAAAGATGCGCGGCTTGCTGCAAACAGCATAAGCAATCAAGCAGTTTGCAGTCTGCAAACTGCTTTCTTCTCTTACTTCAACAGTTCCTTCAAGTCATGCGCCAAGGTCTCTGGACCTTGAGCGTGCTTGATATATAAACGCAGGTGCCCGTTAGGATCAAATGCATAGCTACCTGCTGTGTGATCCATGGTGTACGAGCCTGGTTTAGCGCCCGGTATCTTCTTGTAATAAATCTTAAAGTCCTTAGCCACCTTCTCTAAAGAGGCCTCATCTGCAGGGCGCAAGCCCAAGAAGTGGGGATCAAACGCAGGCACATACTGCTTCAGAATTTCTGCGGTATCACGCTCAGGATCTATAGTGACGAAAAGTACCTGCACCTTATCGGACTGAGGACCCAAGAGGGTCATGACTTGTTGCATTTCAGTTAAGGTGGTTGGGCAAATATCAGGACATTGGGTGTAACCAAAAAACATCACCACTACTTTGCCCTTAAAGTCTGCCAAGGTTCGCACCTTACCATCAGGATCGACCAAGCTAAAGTCTTTACCGAATGCTGTGCTGCCAGTGATATCAATATTTTTAAACTCAGGCTTTGGGCTACAAGCAGTCAATACAAAACAAAGAATGGCTAAAAAGCCAACGCGCAAAAAATTCATATAGCTCTCAGAGAAAATAATGGTCTATCAAGAGCGCTGCAAACAGGAGCGAAAGATAGGTAATAGAAAAGCGGAAGGTCTTTTTGGCCAAAGCATCACTATAGGAAATAAATAACACGATGACATACGCCAGGAACATTAAACCTAGAATAATTGCCGAAACTAAATACACCATACCGCTCATGCCATAGATATACGGCAGCATCGTAGCTGCAATCAAAATCAGGGTGTAAAGCAGGATGTTCAGCAATGTGAAACGTTCCCCATGGGTAACTGGCAGCATTGGCAAGCCTGATTGCACATAGTCGTCGCGACGGTATAAAGCCAGCGCCCAGAAATGCGGGGGAGTCCACACAAAAATAATCAGAACCAAAAGCCAGGCTTCTGCTGAAAGGGTATTGGTCACTGCTGCCCAGCCCAAGGCTGGTGGCATTGCGCCAGATAAACCACCAATCACAATATTCTGCGGCGTCGCAGGCTTCAGCAACCAGGTATAGATCACTGCATAACCAACGAAGGTGGCAAGCGTTAGCCACATGGTTAATGGGTTACAGAAATTCCACAAAATAATCATTCCAAGTGAACCCAGAACAATCGAGAAAATAATGATGTGAAAAGGTGTCACTTCGCCGGTGGCTGATGGACGCCAAGCGGTGCGCTTCATCTTGGCATCAACCGCTTGCTCAATCAAACAGTTCACTGCAAATGCCGCGCCAGCCAAAAGCCAGATACCAACAACACCACCAAAGAGCACTGGATACGGAACCATGCCAGGCGTTGCTAGGAACATTCCAATCACCGCACAAAAAACGGCGAGCTGAGTCACCCTCGGTTTAGTTAAAACCCAATATTGACGCCAACGTGGCATGGCCACTGGTGCACTTGTTTTAGAGTCGCTCATATTTATGCCATCTTCTTCTGAATGAAAGGCTTCCAAGAGGCCCAATAACTCATTCTGACCAAACAGAATACCAAAGCCGCAGAGCCGGCAGTATGTAACAAAGCAGCAAACAGCGGCCACTGAAATACCACATTAGAAATTCCAGTAATCACTTGTAACAAAAGCACTCCTAGCAATAGCTTCGCCACTTGACTAAGACCCGATAGAACTGGAGTAGCCAGCGTAAGTGCGCTCCAGCCCATAGTCCCAAGCACAACCAATACCAGCATGGCAAAGAGGCGATGTGCCCAGTGGATTGTTTGCAAGGCTGTAGGGGAGATAAATTCTCCTTGCGCATTGAGCCCCAATTGACGCCAAAGAGTAAAACCCTCCGCCCAATTAGTCTCAGGCCAAGCACTTCCCAAACACGTCGGGAAATCAGGACAAGCTAGCACTGCGTAATTAGTACTCACCCAAGCACCCAGGAAAATCTGAATACACAAAACCACAAAAGAAAGGGAGAGGAGTTGTGCTGAAAGTGGCCGTATCCGAATGGTGCGAATTGCAGAGGACTTGCTCTCCCATGACTGTTGCGCATACGCCGTTAAGCAAGCCAACAAAACTAAGGCCAACATCAAGTGAATCGTAACGATGATGGGTTGTAACTTCAGGGTGACAGTCCAAGCACCAAAGGCACCTTGAACACAGACTAACAAGAGCAATCCTAAGCTGCCAAACAAAGGATTTTTTCCTAGAGATTTCAGCTTAGTCAATGTAATGGCCACTTGCACCAAAATCAGTGCGCCTACTGTCATGGCTAAGTAGCGATGAATCATCTCTATCCAGGCTTTAATAATTGTGACCGGCCCGGTAGGCCAAGCACCCTCTGCTTGCTGTATATCAGTTAGAGCATGCAAAGGATTTGATGTGCCATAGCATCCAGGCCAATCGGGACAACCCAATCCAGAGTCAGTGAGACGGGTAAACGCACCAAAGACAATTAGGTCAAAGGTCATAAAGACCAAAATCCAATTCAGTTTTTGGTAAAAGCTATGGCCTGGCTTTTTCCATATAAAGAAGAGCGGTAGGCCAGCAAAAATAATAGCGATGGCTGCCAGCTCCAGAAATAAAATCAGACTGGGCATTACAAACTTTCGCCCTTGTGATTTAACTTCAGAAGTTTTTCCAAGTCTTTCTTCATGCTAGAAAATTCTTTGGGAGAATTTGTCACTGGGAAATACATCATCTTTGCAGGGCTTGGATCAATCAACTGAATTTGCTGTCCAGCGCCTTCTTTATTTAACCACGCCTCAAACTCCGCCTTTTGCTTCGGGTCAGAAGGCAAAGCACGTACCTGGAGACCAGCTGCCTTCTCGTCATAAATCTTCAGGACTTCAGGGTCAACAGGCTTGCCATCGGTATTAACCCAGATCAACTGCAAGCGCCCGCTTTCTCTACCCATGGCAACTTTGGTTTGGCGCATGAGAAATAAAGCCTCAATACATTGCTTATCCTTGATATGGCATTCGCCAGCTGGACGCGCAATTAAGAGGGTCCATTTACCCTGGAGTGGGGTATCAAGCCACGCTGTATTGAACTCTTGGGCTGGATAGATGAGCGTCCCAAAATTGGTCTTTCCACCCTCAGGCTTAATCACGTAATAAGCGAAGTAAGAGGCGAGAACTGGGGAGGCGCAGGCCAGCAATAGCAACAACATCTGAATACGGCCACGACGCGTACGCGCATTAATAGCAGATGCATCTATCTGTGAAGCCGGAATTAATAACTCTTTATCACTCACTCTTGATCCCCATTCACTAATCCCTGCTGTTTATATTGCCGCAGGCCACTTAGCAACCAAAATAAAAATCCAGCAAAAGCCAAAGCAAACCACTGGAATGCATAAGCATAATGGCGATCGACTCCGCTTGTCAGTGGCGCCCAATCGCGCACTAAACCATCCTCTGCGCCAACTTCAACCTCACGCAGAATAAAAGGCAGCTGATTCCAACCATGCAGCTTGCCTTCAGCCGTTAAATCAAAGTTTTGCTCAATTCTTGGCTTGTTAATATCGGCAGAAATCTTGCTACTCCCCAGCTCATATACTTTGCCGGGGTGAGCAAAGATAACGCCCTCAATATTGACCATCTTGTTTGGGGTTTGCACAGGCGGAAGAGTTTCGCGATTTTCATTGTTGCGCGGCGCCCAACCTCGATTCACCCAAAGGACCTCATCCTTACCTTCAAGCCTTAAAGGCATCATCAGATAAAAACCAGACTGTGCCGAGGCACTGCCAACAGGCGGAACTGGTCTTGGCCGGTTGTCCAACCAAATAGCTGACTCGGGAATATATTTGCCACGAGCAATCATGCGGCGCTCACTAGCCTCCTCCAAAGTCCATGGTTCTGAATTTCCACTTAAGATAGGCATTTGTTGGCGTGCTTGCAAATTCGCAGCCAAGGCAATTTTGGTGTTAGCCCTACTTAATTGCCAGACCCCAGCACCACAGCCGATCGAAATCACCAGCAAGGCTGATACAGTAGCAACTATGCGCTTGGTAACGAGGGCAAAAAACAGCTTATTCAATTGAGGGATTTGAGATGAAGTGGATTATTCCTATTGTCCTACTAATGATTGTTTTTAGCTTAGGATCAGCTTTGTATTACATGATGAAAGATAGGGGGAATAGTTCCCGTATGGTTCATTCACTGATGCTACGTATTGGATTGTCTATGGTGCTATTTTTAGGAATTCTCCTGGCCCATTACTTTGGCCTCATCGAGGCTACGGGCATCAGGGTGGGAACCAATTAATCGTTACAGCATAAAACAAGAGTACCAAAACAAATCGGGGCTTTAAAGCCCCGATTTTTATTCAACTTACATCCAGTAAACAGCGATGTACAAACCAAGCCAGACTACGTCAACGAAGTGCCAGTACCAAGCAGCGCCTTCAAATGCAAAGTGATGCTGAGCGGTAAAGTCGCCACGGATCATACGACGCAAAACAATGGCCAACATAGTGCCACCAAGGAAAACGTGGAAGCCATGGAATCCGGTCAACATAAAGAATGTAGAACCGTAGATGCCTGATGTGAGCTTCAAATTGAGTTCATGGTAAGCGTGATAGTACTCAAAAGCTTGGAAGCATAAAAAGACGAAACCCAAGCCAACAGTAGCAGCCAGGAAAGCAATGGCTTTCTTCATGTGGTTTTGAACTAGGGCATGATGCGCAATAGTAATTGTTACGCCAGAGCTCAACAATAAGAAGGTATTGAGGGTGGGGATAGGCCATGGACCCATGGTCGTAAATTTCTCAACCAATCCGGCAGGACCGTCATTTGGCCATACAGCCTGGAAATTAGGCCAAATCAATTTGCTTTCAACATCACCCATCCAAGGCATTGCAATATTACGAGCATAGAAGAGGGCTGCAAAGAATGCGCCGAAGAACATGATTTCTGAGAAGATGAACCAAGCCATTGACCAGCGATAGGAAATATCAACGTTCACGCCATTCTTACCAGCATTGGATTCAGCAATCGTATCGCCAAACCAGTGATAGAGCACAAACAGAATCCATGCCACACCAACCAAGCTCAGGGGACCGCCCCAAGAAGTGTGGTTTACCCAGCCAGACATGCCAGCGCCAAATGCAATTAAGCCGGCGGCGGCCATAGCAGGATGCCTAGATAGTCCAGGGACGAAATAGTATGGGGTTGAATTGGATGACATCTTATTCTCTCTATTCAATCAAAAAATAATCAATGGGACACAACTGCTTTCACTATCAACAGGAGAGCACCCATAAAAATC
>CAITHY010000173.1 GCA_903892315.1 uncultured beta proteobacterium
ACTGATGAAACACAGCCCCGTAGTAACTCACTTACCCACTTACCCCAAATTTCATCAAAATAAAGCGCAAGTGGCTGAATTAAATCGGTTTTTTCTTGGGAACAGAGGATTATAGTCGATTGCGACTTTTTTACCCCCATATCACTTAAAAATATGGGGTAATTTCAGGAGATTTCTAGGGGTGCTTCAGTCAATTCTTAGGAAAATTTCAGCTTTTCACCCAATTCCCGATAACGGGCTTTATCTTGCTCGGAAGCGGTGCCTCCAGAGATCTTTTGGGCAATTTCAGTCATTTCTTGCTTGAGATGAGTTAATTCCAGCTTTTTGAATGCGCCATCAAGATCTGCAGCCGCACCCTCTAACTCCAAATCGGAGCCCATGACTCGATTTCTCAGAACTTCATACAAAGGTGCTAGCTCACTTCGGGAGAGTTGATCTTGAAACATCGCAAACGCACCGGCACCAGCAATTGCTGGCTTATTACCCTCGCCCGGAATGAGTTCAATTTGGTCACACTGTGACAAAAGATCCTTCATCAAGGCATGGGCTTTTTCGGATCTCTGCTCAGCTGCCTTCAGTGCGAGTGCGCGTTTATTTGAATCTAAGGCTTTTCCTAAATGCGGAAACTGAATGATGACTCGCAGCATTTGTTCAGCCAAATCTGTTGGTGCTTTGGGTGGTTCAATATTTTGAGTGGCTACTCGTTTTGCAGATCCTTTGGATGCTTGCCAAGGTGCGCCCTGCCGATTGCTATTAGTAGAAAAATTATTTTGGCCATTGGGGTTGCCTTGATTTCCTTGGCCACCTTGATAGCGTGTTTGCGCTGGTTGATAAGTCGTTTGACGAACGGGCGCAGGCGCTACTGTTAAACCACAAAATGCTTCGAGCTCTGCAGGGGTTGTATTGGTACGAATCGCTAACTCGCGCAAAATTTGCGTACGCAAAGCAATGGGGGGCATTGAAAGTAAGAGTGGTTTAGCAGCATGATGAGTATGGGCTCGACCTTCTGGAGTGGTTTGCTCATGGCCCTCACTGACAACCTTAAAGAAGAAGCTAGAGATAGACATCGCTTCTTTGATGATCTTCTCAAAAGCAGGCGCACCATAAGCACGAACATAGCTATCAGGATCATGTTCTGTCGGTAAAAATAAGAAGCGAATTTCCTTATCGTCTGACATTAAAGGCAAACAAGCTTCAAGCGCGCGTTGCGCAGCCCGTTGACCGGCGGAGTCACCATCAAATGAGAAAACCACTTTTTCAGTTTGTCTCAGTAGCATGCGTACGTGATTTGCTGTACATGCTGTACCTAGCGTAGCAACCGCATTAGGGAATCCCAATTGCGCTAAAGCTACGACATCCATGTAACCTTCGCATACCAAAACATATTCTTGTGCACGAATCGCTTGTCTTGCCTCAAACAAGCCATAGAGCGTATTGCCTTTAGAAAATAATGGTGTCTCAGGAGAATTTAAATACTTTGGCTCGCCTTGATCTAGGATGCGTCCACCAAAACCAATCGTTTGACCTTTGGGATTGCGAATAGGAAACATGATGCGGTCACGAAAACGATCGTAGCGTTTGACGGATTGGCCACTTTCGGCTTGTTCACCCTGAATTAGCAAGCCGCCCTCAACCAAGGTCTTCGCTATCTCATCATTGGCATAGGTACCAAATACCGCCTCTAAGCCTTGCCAACCATCAGGCGCATAACCTAAGGCATAACGCTTAGCGATCTCACCAGTCAGGCCGCGACCCTTCAAATACTCAACTGCTCTGGTATTACCTTTGAGTTGTTGACGATACCAATCTGCAGCAGAACTCATGACCTCACTCAATGCCATCGCTTGCTGCTGTCTTGCTACATCATGGGCAGTGCGCTCTTCACGAGGAACATCCAAACCCGCAGAACGCGCAAGATCTTCAATGGCATCCACATATCCAAGTCCGGAGTACTCCATCAAAAAACTAATAGCAGAACCATGGGCACCACAACCAAAGCAGTGATAAAACTGTTTAGTTGGAGATACCGAAAATGAGGGAGACTTCTCTGAATGAAAGGGGCACAAACCCTGAAAGTTTGCACCCGCTTTTTTTAACTTCACATGCTGCCCAACCACATCAACGATATCAACCCGATTTAAAAGATCGGCAATGAAGGATTGTGGGATGAGTGCCATGTAGCCAGTATGAAAGGATTTTGCTTTCTTGGATAGCTACTGAAATGACTTACTTCGCTAATGCGGCTTTTACCAAGCCAGAAACTTTACCCATATCGGCTTTACCAGCCAACTGACCTTTCAGTACGCCAATGACCTTACCCATATCTTGTGGGCCTGCAGCGCCAGTTGAAGCCACGGCAGCAGCTACTGCAGCCTCTACTTCGGCATCAGATAACTGCGCCGGCAAATACGTTTGCAAAATCACCATCTCAGCAGCTTCAATCGCAACCAAATCGTCACGGTTTGCTTTTTCAAACTGAGAGATCGAATCTTTACGTTGCTTGATCATTTTTTCGACAGTCGCAATCACGCCAGCATCGTCAACCACGATGCGCTCATCCACTTCGCGCTGCTTGATGGCGGCCAACAAAAGACGAATCGTTCCTAGGCGCTCGACTTCCTTAGCGCGCATAGCGTTTTTCATATCTTCGGTAATTTGATCTTTCAGACTCATGGCTTGATTCCTGGTAATGAATATAAAACGTCGAACATTAAGTAATGGCGAATAAAAAGCAAAAACCCGCTGCGTTTCACCGTCAGCGGGTTTCAAAGCCTCTCGGTGAGGAGAGCTTTTAAATTCTATTAGTAAAGCTTCTTAGGCAACATCTGACTGCGAATACGCTTGTAATGGCGTTTGGCAGCTGCAGCCTTCTTGCGCTTACGTTCAGCCGTTGGCTTCTCGTAGAACTCGCGAGCACGCAAGTCTGTCAAAAGGCCAT
>CAITHY010000174.1 GCA_903892315.1 uncultured beta proteobacterium
AGCGCTTTTGATGGCGCCATTGCGGACTCAAGTGAAACTGTTGGAGTAATTCAGCGCCAGTATGAGGGTGAGTTGGTAGCACGTCTCATTCAAGAAGTGATCGCAACCCGAAAAGTTGCCGATAAAGAGGGTGGCAAGGAAATATGGCGAGACGCCAGAGCAAGCGATTTTTTATTACTCGTCAAGCGGCGTAAATATCTACCTCAATACGAAAGGGCTTTACGTGACGTGAAGCTTGCCTATGAGAGTCCTCGTCTAGGCGGCCTGCTCAATACTCTTGAGATAGATGACCTGATTGCTTTACTAACTGTACTAGTAACCCCTCGCCATGACTTGCCATTGGCGCAAGTGCTTAGAACCCCAATTTTTAGTTTTACAGAGAAGCAAATGCAGCAATTGGCGGTGGCGATGACATCTGGCCATTACCGCTCCTGGTGGGATGCATTACAAGACAGTAGGGATGCCAAGCTACAAGTAGCTGCGCGCTATTTAAAGCATTGGCATATTTTAGGTGAGCGCTTGCCGGTTCATGACCTGCTTGATCGTATTTACCAAGAGGGTGATGTGCGCCTGAAATACGCTGCGGTATGTCAGGACCTCGATCGACCCCAGGTCTTGGCAAATTTAGATGCATTCTTAGAGGTGGCACTCAATCAAGATGGAGGTCAGTACCCAAGCTTGAGTCGCTTTATTCAGGAAATGAACATTAAGCGCCGCGGGGATGATGATGAAACTCCCGATGAAGGTGATGTAGATGCGGCAAGTGATGAGAACTTGGCTGATGTGAATGAAGAGAGTGAGATGTCAGAAGAGGATCGTCATAAGCGTGTGCGCTTGATGACTATTCATGGTGCCAAGGGCTTGGAATCACCCTTTGTCATTATTCTCGACGCAAACAATACTGATACTAATGTGGATTACAGTGGAGTATTGATAGACTGGCCCCCCCAAGAAGAGGGGCCATCACATCTATCGTTGTTTACGTCTAAAACATTGACAAGCCCGCGTAGCGAAATCAACGAAGCGGAGAAGCAAATTGGCGAAAAAGAAAACTGGAACTTGCTCTATGTTGCAATGACCCGTGCGCGACAAGGTTTATGGATTAGTGGTGATGCTCAAAAACCAACTGTCAACAATCCTAGTGGCTTGGATAAAGCATCTTGGTATGGAAAAGCGATTAAGACTGGGCTGACCGTTTACCAGGTAAATCAGCAAGTTGTAGCCACAGAAGAGGTTGAGGCTATTAAACCCATGCAAGCAAACGTGGTTGAGGATTTTGTCTTGGACTGGAATTCTGCACAAGAAAGTCATTTGCAAATGCTGTCTGATATCGAAAGCGGCGTCACAGTTGAAGTATTTGCAGGCGAGGGCGAGCGGGTAGAAGATCCCGACCCAGAAATTTTGGAAGAAGGTACGAACTTCCATAAGCTGCTCGAGTTCCTCACCCCAGATTCCAGTAATGAAACAAAGCCACCCATGCCAAGCGAGCAAGAGCTGATAAATTGGCTGGGGGTAGATGAGGGGCATGCAAAAACACTGATCGCTCGCACCAGTAAGGTGTTAGAGACTCCAGAGCTCAAGCGCTACCTGACATCGGGTGAATGGCTGCAAGCGTGGAATGAACTAGATATCGCTAGCAAGGATGGCAAGAGCTATCGCATGGATCGCTTGGTGGAGTTTGGCGACCATTTGGCCGTCATCGATTACAAGCTCACCATCCCAGAAGTAGGTAGCGAGAAATATGAAAAGTACCGCAAGCAATTACAAGGCTACCAAGCTGAACTTACCCGCATCAGAAAAGATAAACCAAACAAGGCTTACTTAATTTCTGCGCAAGGCAAGATCAAAGAGATCCAGTAAACTGGTCTGAGCAGCGTAGTCGTCTTGCTTCACTTCTCTTTTTAGGAAATCCTCATGGCAATTTCAATGTACCAAGCATCAATCCCGCAATTGACAAAAATGCTCACCAATCTTTCGAATATCCTCAAAAAGGGTGAAGCGTTTGCGAATGCTAAGGGTCTTGATAGCAAAACGTTGGTAGAGGGCCGGCTTGCTCCAGATATGTTTCCACTTA
>CAITHY010000175.1 GCA_903892315.1 uncultured beta proteobacterium
CCCGATTGTGCTCTTTCATGACTCTTTGGGCTCAGTAGACTTATGGCGCAATTTTCCTGAGTTATTAAGTGAAGCAACTCAAAGAACCGTAATTACTTATGACAGACCAGGATTTGGTAAATCTTGCGAAGTTCATCAATCTCAATCTACTCAATTTATAGCAGATGAAGCAGTCAACGCTTTTGCTGATGTGCGCAGGCAACTTGGTCTTCAGAGATTTGTTGCGCTTGGACATAGCGTCGGCGGTGGCATGGCTATACATTGTGCCGCTCATTACCAAAGTAATTGTGAGGCAGTTATTACTCTAGCAGCACAATCTTTTGTGGAAGATAGAACCCTTGAGGGCATTAGAGTTGCCCAACAATTATTCAAGGACCCCAGGCAAGTTGAACGACTAAAAAAATATCACGGGAATAAAACGCAGTGGGTTTTAGATGCCTGGATAAATACTTGGCTTGCTGATGCATTTTCTGATTGGTCACTTAAGACAATACTCCCTCAAGTAAAAACAAAGTTATTGGCTATTCACGGAATCAATGATGAATATGGCACTACAGAACACCCACAGCAAATTGTGGATTTTACTGGAGGCCCATCACGTATGATATTGATGGAAAACACAGCACACTTTCCCCATCGAGAACACCCTCAACAAGTGATAGATGCTGTAAAGGAATTTTTAGTTAAAGCCTAAAGGTATCAACTAAAAATAAAAGCTTCCAACCTACCCCAGCGCTTTAGTTAACTCTGGCACTGCCGTAAACAAGTCAGCTACTAGGCCATAGTCAGCCACACTAAAGATCGGTGCTTCTGGGTCTTTGTTAATGGCGACGATCACTTTAGAGTCTTTCATACCGGCTAAGTGTTGGATGGCTCCAGAGATACCCACTGCAATATAGAGCTGGGGAGCCACAATCTTGCCCGTTTGCCCTACTTGGTAGTCATTTGGTACATAACCCGCATCGACTGCTGCTCTAGAAGCTCCAAGGGCAGCGCCTAGCTTGTCCGCTAATGGTGCGATCAGTTCTTGATACTGTTCACCAGAACCTAAGCCTCTGCCACCAGAGACAATAATTTTGGCAGCGGTCAGCTCAGGACGATCGGATTTTGTGAGCTCCCGCCCAACAAAAGCGGAGGAGGCGTTATTGGCTATCGCATCACCAGCTTGTTTTTCAATGGCTGCTGCGCCCCCTGTCGCAGGCGCTGGATCAAAGCCGGTGGTGCGCACGGTAATGACTTTAATCAGGTCTGCGCTTTGTACGGTAGCCATTGCATTGCCTGCATAGATTGGACGCTCAAAGGTGTCTGGTGAGATCACCTTGGTAATGTCGGATAACTGAGCTACATCTAATTTAGCCGCTACTCTGGGGAGGACGTTCTTGCCATTGGCTGTGGCAGGAGCCAAGATATGGCTATAGTGCTTGGCAATCGACAAGATCTGCGTAGCTAAAGGCTCCGCTAACTGGTCTGCCAGTGCTGCGCTATCGACCTGGATCACTTTACGAACCCCAGCGATCTGGCTTGCCGCCTGGGCAACTGTGTCGGTACCATTGCCCGCCACGAGGATATCGACCTCTGGTGAGCATTGCAGGGCAGCAGCAACAGCATTGAGCGTAGCTGCCTTTAAAGCGTGATTGTCGTGTTCAGCTACGACTAGGGAGGCAAGAGTGGTCATTTAAATTACCTTCGCTTCATTTTTCAGTTTGTCGATTAGGGCAGCTACATCAGCCACCATCACCCCAGCAGAACGTTTTGGGGGTTCTTCTACTTTGAGGGTTTTAAGACGAGGGGTAATATCCACACCCAGAGCTGCCGGTGTCAATACTTCTAGCGTCTTTTTCTTGGCCTTCATGATGTTGGGCAAAGTCACATACCGGGGTTCATTTAAGCGCAAATCCGTTGTAATGACGGCTGGTAAGGATAGGGCAATGGTTTCAAGGCCCCCATCGACTTCTCGGGTCACCGTCGCTTTACCATCGGCAATCACCACTTTTGAGGCAAAAGTGGCTTGCGGGATGTCTAGTAAGGCAGCTAGCATCTGGCCGGTTTGATTGCTATCGTCGTCAATGGCTTGTTTACCCAAAAGCACGATCTGGGCTTGCTCTTTGTCACAGAGGGCTTTGAACAACTTGGCTACCGCTAGGGGCTGGAGCTCAGCCTCACTTTCCACCAAGATAGCGCGGTCCGCACCAATCGCTAAAGCGGTGCGCAAGGTCTCTTGGCATTGGGTAGGGCCAGCTGATACGACGACCACTTCAGTAGCAATCCCTGCTTCTTTTAAGCGTACGGCCTCTTCTACGGCAATCTCATCAAAGGGGTTCATACTCATTTTGACGTTGGCAATGTCCACGCCTGAGTGATCAGATTTGACGCGCACTTTAACGTTGTAATCCACGACGCGTTTAACAGCTACTAAGATTTTCATCTTGGGGTCTCTTTAAGCTCTTTTGTAAATAAAAAATTATTGCGCAAGTGCTCTGCCAATCACTAGACGTTGAATATCGCTAGCACCTTCGTAAATTTGGCAAACGCGCATATCCCTGTAA
>CAITHY010000176.1 GCA_903892315.1 uncultured beta proteobacterium
GTTATCGAGCTTTTGGGACTTTAGGATCGGTTTCACAATAAATTTAAGGGTAAGTTCTTGAAATATGAGAAAAAACAGCTAGCTATAATCCACATAATTATGACAGAGAGTCCACTTGAAGCTTCAATCTGACCCCCATTCAGGAGCGAATACGATCACTGGCTATGGCGATGGCTACGTTGAGATCAATCAGATCCCTTACGACCATGCGGTCCTGCTCAGTTCGGACGGCGCTATCTCCAACTGGTCCGCGCAAACATTTGATCGCTTAGAAGCCAATCATTTTGCGCAAATGGTTGATTTAAAACCAGAATTAATCCTCATTGGGACTGGTAGCCGCCAACGTTTTCCTAAGCCAGAACTCCTCAAATCCCTGATTGAGGCCAAAATTGGCTTTGAAATCATGGATTCTCAGGCTGCCTGCCGAACATACAACATCCTGGTTGGCGAAGGACGTCAAGTAGTCCTGGCCTTGATTGTGGAACCGGTTTAATGCAATTTGGCCAAATCCGCCAGTCTTCAGCCCTGCATCCAGGCAAGATTTTGCTACTGGCCATCATTTATGCATTGCTGTGGTTTGGCACTCTTAATTACCGCCACCTCATCCCATCTGACGAAGGTCGCTATGCAGAAATAGCCCGGGAGATGCTGGTCACAGGCGACTGGATTACCCCTCGCTACAACGGCTATAAGTATTTTGAAAAACCACCTCTTCAGGCTTGGGCAACTGCAGTCACATTTCAAGTATTCGGCATTGGCGATTGGCAAGCACGTCTTTGGACGGCACTAACCGGTTTTTTGACGATACTTTTAGTTGGGTTTACTGGCGCCCGAATTTTTAATGCGAGAGCAGGCTGGTTAGCTGCTGTTGTTCTTGCATCTAGTCCGATGTGGATTATCAGCGGGCACTTCAACTCGCTCGACATGGGCTTGTCCTCTTTTTTAGTTGCAGCTCTGTGTAGCTTATTAATCGCGCAAACTTCTCACAATAAAAATAGTTGTCGCAACTGGATGTGGGCTTGCTGGGCTTTCATGGCATTAGCCACCTTATCTAAAGGCATGATTGGTGTTGCGATTCCGGCCATGGTATTTATTGCGTACTCCATTAGTGCATGGGATTGGAAAATTTGGACCCGCTTACGTTTATTGAGTGGAGCTATTTTGTTCCTAGCCATCACTGCGCCTTGGTTTTTATTGGTGGCACAACGTAACCCTGAGTTTCTAGAGTTCTTCTTTATTCACGAGCATCTGCAGCGCTTCACACAAGATGATCACAGTAGAACTGGTCCCATTTACTACTTTGTACCGCTACTCCTCATTGGCTTACTGCCTTGGTTGCTTCAGGTCCCAGGGGCAATTGCGCAGGCATGGAATGAGCGTCGGCGCAAGTTCTCTGCAAGTTGGCTATTGGTCTGTTGGTTTGCTGTGATCTTTGCATTCTTTAGCGTGTCGCACTCTAAATTGCCGGGTTACATCATTCCCATTTTCCCAGCACTTGCATTCATTATTGGCAATCGTTTAGATCACCTACTAGGTCACACCAACACCATGGCTTTGCCATGGAAATTACAGGCACTTGGTTTTGCGCTTCTGGGATGCCTTGGATTCTTCTTTTTAGATACTATTAGTAAACAAGCAAGACCGGATGAGATCGAAGCCTATGCACAGTACACCTATTGGGTAATTGCAGCATTAATCGCACTTGTTGGTTTCAGCATTTATGCAGCATGGCAAAGCAAACGTAATGGTCTTCAAAGTATTGTCAGTTTTGCCTGTGGATTTTTTCTGTGCGCCACCATCGCAGGAACTGGTCACGAAACTCTTGGTCGTGCAGTCTCTGGCATCGATCTAGCAGAACGAGTCAAAGCCTCCATTCCGGAAAAAGTGAACTTCTATTCAGTGCGACTTTTAGATCACACCGTACCCTTCTACTTAGGTAGGACCATGATCATGGTGGAATCTCCTGATGAGCTCGAGTTTGGTGTCAGTCAAGAGCCAGAGCTGTGGATGCCGACTCTGGATGCTTTCATTGCCCGCTGGCAGGAAGATCAAACAGCTTATGCCCTCATGGTTCCGGAGCAATTTAATGCACTCCAGGCCCAACAATTTCCAATGCAGGAAGTGGGTCGGGACTCACGCAGAGTCATTGTGAAACATCCTGATGCATCGAACGTGACGCAGTAATATAGAAGCCTATGTCAGAGTCTAATTCCGCCTTCATCCCCTTTACGCGCCCGAGCTTCAATCAAGAAACCATTGATGCCGTTTCAGAGGTATTGCGTTCAGGTTGGGTAACATCCGGCCCTAAGTTGGCAGAGTTTGAAGCTACTTTAAGCGACTACTTTGGCGGTCGCCCTGTGCGCTGCTTTGCCAATGGCACCGCAACCATGAAGATTGCTCTGCAAGTTGCAGACATTGGTGATGGCGATGAAGTGATTACCACCCCAATTTCTTGGGTAGCAACATCGAATGTGGTTTTGAGTGTTGGTGCCAAACCCGTATTTGTGGATATTGATCCCGTTACACGCAATATTGATCTCAGTAAAGTGGCTGCCGCAATCACACCCAAGACACGTGCAATCATGCCAGTCTATTTAGCCGGTCTTCCAGTGGATATAAATCAGCTCTACGCACTAGCCAAACAACATCAGCTTCGCGTGATTGAGGATGCAGCACAAGCCTTTGGCTCACAGTGGCAAGGCAAGAAGATTGGTAGCTTTGGTGACCTGGTGAGCTTTAGCTTTCAAGCCAACAAGAACCTCACCACGGTTGAGGGTGGCTGCCTTGTCCTCAACAATCAAGATGAAGCAAAACTTGCTGAGAAATTCCGCCTCCAGGGATTAACCCGTCAAGGGATGGATGGTATGGACGTTGATGTCTTGGGTGGCAAAGATAATTTGACAGATGTGAATGCAGCCATCGGTCTTGAGCAGCTCAAGCAACTTCCTTTTTATCAAACACGTCGTGCTGTGCTTGCGCGCCAATACTTTGATGCACTTCGATCTGAATTGAAATCGGCAGGATTAGAAGGCTTGCAATTGGAACTTCCAGTAGAGAACTTTACTGATAGTAACTGGCATATGTTTCAAGTTGTTTTGCCATTGGAGCAGCTTAATACGGATCGCGCCCAAGTGATGTCTGAATTAAAAGATCTGGGTATTGGCACTGGCGTTCATTACCCTGCAATTACCGGGTTCACCCTCTATAAAAACCAGGGCTATAAAACTTCCGATACTCCGATTGCTGAACGCATTGGTCGCTCAATCCTCACCCTTCCTTTGTTTCCGGCAATGGCAGATGAAGATATTGGCCGTGTTGCCAGCGGATTGGTCGGAATTTTGCTGAAATACCGCAAAAACTAGTGTTCCTGGGTTAAAACCAAAGAATCAGGCAAAATTGCAGCATGACTGCCAATTTAGTTGCCAATCCAACACTCAGCATTGTTATTCCCGTTTACAACGAGGAAGATGGTCTCCAAGCCCTATTTGATCGCCTCTATCCGGCGTTAGATACTCTGGCAGACAAACGCAAGATCACCTACGAGATCATATTCGTCAACGACGGGAGCAAAGATCGTTCCGCCGGCATTCTTTCCAAGCAAGTGGAATTGCGGCCTGATGTGACTCGTGCCGTTTTATTTCATAGCAACTTTGGTCAACATATGGCCATCATGGCTGGCTTTGAATACGCCAAAGGCGAACACATCATTACTTTGGATGCAGACCTACAAAATCCTCCTGAAGAAATAGATGTTTTAACTGAGCAACTATTGAAAGGTCATGACTACGTTGGCACCATTCGCGCCGATCGCCGGGATAGCTTCTTCAGAAAATTTGCTTCACGCGCTATGAATCGTTTGCGTGAAAATATCACGCGCATCACAATGACTGATCAAGGTTGTATGTTGCGTGGTTATAGTCGCCGCATTGTTGACCTAGTACGTCAATGCGATGAAAGCAATACTTTCATCCCAGCACTGGCATATACCTTTTCTGCAAACCCTGTAGAAATTACCGTCAAGCACGAAGAGCGTTTTGCCGGTGAATCTAAATACAGCCTGTACCAACTTATTCGCCTAAACTTTGATTTAGTTACCGGATTCTCAATCATGCCCTTGCAGATTTTTTCAATACTCGGCATGCTTCTATCCCTTGCTGCTGGTAGCTTGTTTGCCTACCTATTAGTACGCCGCTTTGTTCTGGGTGCTGAGGTTGAGGGTGTATTCACTCTCTTCGCCCTCACCTTCTTCTTGATTGGCGTGATGCTCTTTGGGCTCGGTCTATTGGGCGAGTATATTGGTCGCATCTATCAACAAATCCGCAAGCGCCCACGCTATGTGGTGCAAACTGTTTTAGAGAAAAAATAATTGCACGCAGTCGTCTTTGCTTATCACGATGTTGGCGTCAACTGCCTCAAGGCATTACTCAATGCGGGCATACAAGTTGATCTAGTAGTCACCCATCAAGACGACCCCAATGAAAATATCTGGTTTGGGAGTGTTGAAAAAATCTGTCAAGAAATGAAAATTTCTTACATTACGCCCAATGCTAATGAGTTGATCGCCTTGCTTCCGAAGTTCCAAGCAATAGCACCAGATTACATTTTTTCTTTCTACTATCGTCACATGATTCCGGAGCAGATTTTGGCTTGTGCCAAAATTGCCGCGCTCAATATGCATGGCTCTCTACTACCAAAGTACCGTGGACGTGCTCCAGTGAATTGGGCCATTCTGCATGGTGAATCAGAGACTGGTGCAACCTTGCATGTCATGGAAGCAAAACCGGATGCCGGAGATATTGTTGGGCAGGCAGCTGTCGGTATTGGCCCAGATGAGACCGCTACCGAGGTATTTAGCAAGGTAAGTCAGGCTGCGGTGGGCGTAATCGAGCAGGTCTTACCGAGCCTTTTAAAAGGAACTGTTCCTCGCAGGGCGAATGAGCTCCAAAAAGGCAGTTATTTTGGCGGCAGAAAGCCTGCAGATGGACAAATTCATTGGAATCAGACCACCAAGCAGGTCCACGACCTGGTTAGGGCTGTTGCACCCCCTTATCCTGGAGCCTTTACCACTCATGAGGGTAAGACCATGATTGTGGCTCGCACCACCCTAAAAGGGCCATTTTTAGCCAATCTCGATCTTGGGGTTTGCGGTATCCAAGTGGTTGATAATCGGGTATTCGGCATTTGTGGCGACCATCAAGCAGTTGAAATATTGGAATGGTTTCCAGCAAGCAAATAAGTAGTGAATTGAGCAGTATCAAATCAGATTAAAACGAGGCAGTAGAGATGAAAAAAGTACTCATTCTTGGTGTTAATGGCTTTATTGGTCACCACCTTTCCAAGCGCATTCTGGAGACAACCGACTGGGATGTCTATGGCATGGATATGCAAAATGATCGCCTTGGTGACTTAATTAATCATCCACGCATGCATTTCTTTGAGGGTGATATCACCATCAATAAAGAATGGGTTGAATACCATATCCGTAAATGCGATGTCATCTTGCCCTTGGTTGCTATCGCAACGCCTGCAACTTATGTACAGCAGCCACTCAAAGTGTTTGAGCTCGACTTCGAAGCCAATCTGCCAATCGTGCGCTCTGCTGTCAAATACAAAAAGCATTTGGTGTTCCCATCAACCTCTGAAGTATATGGAATGTGTGAGGATGGCGAATTCGATCCATCTCAGTCGAATATGGTCTACGGCCCAATCAACAAGCCACGCTGGATCTACGCTTGCTCCAAACAGCTAATGGACCGTGTGATTTGGGGCTATGGCATGGAAGGCCTACGTTTTACCCTTTTCCGTCCATTTAACTGGATTGGCCCTGGCTTAGATAGCATCTACACACCAAAAGAAGGCTCTTCCCGCGTTGTGACTCAGTTCTTAGGTCACATCGTTCGAGGCGAATCGATCAACGTTGTTGACGGTGGCGCCCAGAAACGCGCCTTTACTTATATTGACGATGGCATCGATGCCTTAATGCACATCATCGACAACAAAGATGGTGTTGCTAACGGCAAGATCTATAACATCGGCAACCCAAAGAACAATCACTCTATTCGCGAACTCGCTAATCAGATGTTAGAAATTGCTCGCAGCATTCCTGAGTATGCGAAGAATGCGAATGAAGTGAAAATTGTAGAAACCACGTCTGGCGCTTACTACGGTGAAGGCTATCAAGACGTTCAAAATCGCGTTCCAGCAATTGACAACACAATGAGCGAACTGAACTGGAAACCAACGACCACGATGTCTGATGCGCTCAAGAATATTTTTGAAGCCTATCGTGGAGACGTTGAAAAAGCACGTCACCTCGTTGATAAAGAATAGGCGAAAGTAAATTCAAAGGTACATGGCTAAGATTGCTCTCAAGGTTGATGTTGACACCTTACGCGGAACCAAAGAAGGTGTGCCCAATTTAGCTCGCACCTTGGAGCGTTTTGGCCTTAAAGCCACCTTTCTATTTAGCCTTGGGCCAGACCATACTGGCTGGGCCTTAAAACGCGTCTTCCGTCCAGGCTTTCTAAAAAAAGTGAGTCGTACTTCTGTTGTTGAGCACTATGGGATTAAGACTTTGCTATACGGCGTTCTTATTCCTGGACCGGATATCGGCAAAAAAGCTGCTGCAGAAATGCAAGCCATAGATGCAGCAGGTCATGAGACAGGTATTCATACTTGGGATCACGTTGCCTGGCAAGATGCAGTGCGCAATCAAGATGCAACATGGACTAAAGCGATGATGCAAAAAAGTTGGGGTCGATTTTTAGAAATCTTTGGTCATGTGCCAGCAACTTATGGCGCTGCTGGCTGGCAAATGAATGAATCGGCCTTTGAGCAACTCGATCAATGGGGCATTACCTACTCCTCTGACGGCAGATCCGAACCGAACCTCATGCCCTACCGCCTTGCACTACCATCCGGCAAAGCCAAGCATGTTCAGTATCCAACCACACTCCCCACTTTTGATGAGCTCATTGGCATTGATGGAGCGGATGAATTTGGTGCAGTCAAAAAATTGCTAGAGATTACCCAAAGCAATCCAAACGACCAAGTCTTCACGTTGCATGCTGAATTGGAAGGTCAAAAGCTATTGCCCGCGTTTGAGCAACTACTGGCGGGGTGGCTCAACCAAGGCCATGACCTAGTTACCATGGGTGAGCTGCACAAATCCTGGGAAGTCACCAAGCAGCTCGATAAAATAGCGGTACTACCACTGACATGGGGTGAAATACCCAATCGCAGTGGCGACTTAATCATTCAAAATACCTAGAACTCAGAGATAACAACCAACGAAGGATCATCATGACAGTAGCCATCGGTCAACCTATGCCACAGTGCGCAATTCCAGCAACCTCTGGATTGACGTTTTCACCTGCGTCTGCAAAAGGTAAAAAATTGGTTCTTTATTTTTACCCGAAAGATATGACTCCAGGATGTACTGCTGAGTCCGGTGAGTTCAGAGATAACATTGATGCATTTACTAAAGCCAATACTCTCGTAGTAGGCGTATCCCGTGATAGCCTCAAGTCACATGACAATTTCCGCAGCAAACTTGAACTCCCTTTTGAACTGGTTGCTGACACAGAGGAAACACTTTGTCAGATCTTTGGCGTCATGAAGATGAAGAATATGTATGGCAAGCAAGTCCGTGGCGTCGAGCGTAGCACTTTCTTATTTGACTCCGCTGGCAAGCTAGCAAAAGAGTGGCGCGGCCTGAAGGTTCCAGGTCATGTGACAGAGGTATTACAAGCCGCTCAGGCCACTAAATAATTTTTACAACAATTTGATCTGAGGTGCTTGCAAACCCCAAAATTTGGGGTAAAGTGATTCATATGCACCGTAAACGACGGGAAAGTCTGACAATCCGTTTGAATCAGAAACCTGAATATCTCAGATCAGGCA
>CAITHY010000177.1 GCA_903892315.1 uncultured beta proteobacterium
AAGTCCTCTTGTCGCTCATTACCCACCCTAAATAGGTCATTACTCACAAAATTCGGCATTTCATTATGAATCCGCAACACTAAAAATTGTCCAGCAGGAGTTGTAACCCACTCCCATTGCGATGCAGCCATACTAAGCCCCAGCAATAACTTCCATCAGGCTATTCAGGTATTTGGTATTGGGTTGCAAAAAATTTATCCCAGCCAGTCTGTAATTCCAGTGGCCACATAGGCATGGGCTAGCGATATAAAGCGTTTTGAATGAAATTCTTAGGGACAGCTGTCTTTGGTATGGCGATATCTAAACCATCAAACCAAGACTGGGCATTAATTTCAAAGCCCACTCCGTGCATATAGTTGTAGATAGCCTTTTTTAACCCCTGGCCGAGTGCATCATGATCAACTCCAGTGGGATCAATAAAAGCAACATCGTTCTTGGCGAACGTAACTTCTGGCAATGGAATGAGTTCAATTCCATACTCTTGCGGATTCAGACCCACGGGAGAATGTACGGTACAGATAAAACGATGAAAGAAGCCACTTTGTATACAGCCATTCTCAAATAGCTGTCTGACATATTCCAAAGCATCTACGGTCTCCTGAACGGTTTGCGTGGGGAAGCCATACATTAAATAAGCATGAACCAAGATGCCGGCATCTGAGAAACCATTGGTAACTTGAGCGACCTGCTCAACCGATACACCCTTTTTCATCAGATTGAGTAGACGATCGGAGGCCACTTCAAGCCCTCCGGACATCGCAATACAGCCACTTTTGGCTAAAAGCTCTGCCAATTCAGGTGTGAAGGTTTTCTCAAAGCGAATATTGCCCCACCAAGAGATCAGTATCTTGCGCCGAATGAGCTCCTCAGCCAGCGCCTTTAAGATCTTAGGTGGCGCAGCTTCATCCACAAAATGAAATCCTGTCTGCCCGGTCTCATTCACAATTTGCTCAATCCGGTCGACTAATAAACTGGCTGATGCAGTCTCATAGCGAGAGATGTAGTCAAGAGATACGTCACAGAAGCTGCATTTTTTCCAATAACACCCATGCGCAACAGTCAGCTTATTCCAGCGGCCATCACTCCATAAGCGATGCATGGGGTTGAGCATATCTAAAAGGGATAAATAAGAATTCAGTGGCAAGCCATCCCAAGTAGCAGTGCCAACTTCTTCAAAAGGTATATCAAGCTCTTGCCAATTTAAGTATTGCACTTGGTTTTTGGAATTCCGAATAAAGGTGCGCACTAACCTCTCGGTGGATCGCTTACCTCCAAGGTACTCAAGTAAGGCAAGTAGCGGTCTCTCACCAGAATCTAGCGTGATGAAATCAACATAATCAAAGATGCGAGCATCTGATAACTCTCGAAGCTCAGTATTGACATAGCCACCACCTAAAGCAATCTGGATTTTTGGATGTGTTTTTTTAATCACTTGGGCGATACGCAAAGCTGCATACATTGCCCCAGGGAAAGGTACCGATAGAAGCACTACATCTGGCTGGTGACGTTCAATTGCTTTGCCAGCTAACTCTTGTAAATGCAGATCCATCAGTGTTGGTTTAGCCTGTAGAGCATCAGCCAAAGGGGTAAATGTAGGCTGACTGCTTGCTAAAGACTCTGCATAGCGCACAAATTCAAAGCGATCATCAACCGCATCACGTAATACATCAGACAAATCATTGAGGTAAAGAGTGGCTAAATGACGTGCCCTGTCTTGCGACCCCAGAGCGCCGAAGGCCCATGACAAAGAATCACCTGCCCCCTCATCGTCAAATGCATCAAGAGAGGCAAAGCGTGGTCCCTCAGGTAAAAAATCACGAGTATTGATACGATGACTTAAAGTACTATCGCGTCCTTGCAAGAAATGAATGGTTGGAGCAATGGTAGATCGATAAGAATCAAAGTAGTCCAGGAAGAAATTAACGCTAGCACTGCGACTCTCCTCGGGAACAGTACGCGCTTGATCACGAATCTCTGCCATTCCCTCTGGAGTAAAAAAACTCAGCACCAAAGCCAAAGCAAGGTCCTCTTGAACAGCATCAACACCACGAGATCTCAAGAACCCTGTGAGATAGGCCGTAGAAGGATACGGCGTATTCAACTGGGTCATTGGTGGAATGAGACTTAATACCTTCATAAGCATTTACTATGCGCCCAGAAGAGTTAACTCTTCCGTTGTAAAGCCGGCTTGCTTGCGGGCTTCCATATTGAATGGGGGTTTTAAAACAGGCGCACGATATTTGGCAGCCAACTCTCGATAAGTAGTGATTGGAGAAATATTATCTTGAGCACACAAGAAATTAAACCAGCGATTGCCAATCAGCACATGGCCAATTTCATCATTGAGGATAATTTCTAGAATCTCTACCGCCCTAGCTTCTTTAATTTGCACAAAGCGATCTCGAATCGCTGGAACTGCGTCTAAGCCTCGGGCTTCCATTGTTCT
>CAITHY010000178.1 GCA_903892315.1 uncultured beta proteobacterium
ATCTCATTGAGAAGCTCACGAATTCCCATCTCGTCATCAACAACCAAAATACTAGCCATGCTTATGCTGCCTCTTTTGCTAGATTCATAAACAATATTGACACTTTCGCACCAACCACTTCTTCACCTTGCATACGGTTCCGAATTTCAATTTTGGCAGAGTGATCATCAATGATTTTCTTCACTACCGCCAAACCCAGACCCGTGCCCTTGCTCTTTGTTGTTACGTAAGGCTCAAATGCCCTTGCCAATATCTTAGCTGGAAATCCAACGCCACAATCACTTATTGTTAATCGCACAGCATTTTGAACTGCACCATTGCTCTCACCATAAGGGACTACCTCAGTCTTAACCTCTACCGGACTGCTGGGGCGCGGCCCCTCAAGAGTGGCATCTTGAGCATTTTGTAGCAAGTTATGGATTACCTGCCTAAGTTGTAGAGAATCCCCCATGATTTCTGGGCAATGAGGGTCTAACTGAGTGCGCAATGGACTGCCATCGTATAGGCCCAAAATTTCTGAGATGAGTGAATTGATGGAAACTGGCTTCAATTGTGGAGTTGGCGTCTTCGCAAAATCCCTAAAATCATTCACCATCTCTTTCATGGCCTGCACCTGACCAATGATGGTTTCAGTACTGCGATTAATCATTTCTTCTTGCTCTGGGCTCAACTTGCCGGCAAGCTTATGCTGCAATCTTTCAGCAGAAAGCTGAATTGGCGTAAGTGGGTTTTTAATTTCGTGCGCAAGGCGTCTAGCAACTTCGCTCCAAGCGATAGATCTTTGTGCGCTAACCACATCAGTAATGTCATCAAAAACAACCATGCGTAAATCGTCAGTCAGCTCTGTGCCGCGCACGAACAGAGTTACCCCCAATTCATTTTCAAATTCGTTAGTGGTGTGCAGTTGAATTTGTTTTTGCCAGGCTGGCGCATTAGTCTGTGAACCCTTTTGTTCTGCATCCCCATCACCCAACACTGCGAGCTTCATAGTGGAAAAGCCCTCTTTGATGGCCTCTTCAAACTCCAATAGCGCCGGGTTACTGCCGAGGGGCCTTCCATCAACTAGAGTTAGGTCCTGACCAAAAATACGATCTGCGCCCGCATTGCTCGAAACAAGGTTATAGTTTTTATCGAAAATGCATACGCCTGCAGTAAGACTTCCCAATACGCGCTCCAAGAATGCCTTGGACTCTTGCAAAGAAGTGCGGGTATCAGCTAGCTGCCTAGTCATGATGTTAAATTGCCGCGTAAGCATACCAAGTTCATCCCCAGTATCGAGCTCTGGCTTTGGTGATAAATCTCCCTGCGCAACAGCTTGGGTACCTTTCAGAAGCATCAAAAGAGGGCGTGCAAGTTGCCTGCCCAATATCAAAGCCAAAGTAATGGCTACGAATACTGCAAAGAAAAGCGTCAGCGTTAATGTGCCCACAAACATCTTACGCAGGCCTGTGCGCCCCAATGCTTTTTCTTGATACTCACTATATGCAGACTCCACGGCAAAAATGTTTTTTGCCAATGGGGTTGGTATGTAACGCACCAGCTGTAAAAAGTATTTGTCTTCAGTGTATTTCTCAGAACCCAATTTGTTATAAACAACCTTTTTTCGCACAATGGGAACAATGGCCCGAATTCGATAACCCTGTTGACCGCCTTCCACTTCAATTTGGTCTAAAAAGGTGATGCCCTTCTTACTAAATGCTTCTGCAACCACGCTCGGACTGGGCGCAGGTAAGTATTTTTTGGGTTTTGGCTCACTAGTAAAGATCAAATTGCGCTGTATATCAAATAGGCTAACCTCTTGAATGCCAAATTGATTGCGAATTTTCATGACTGTTGCAGCTACCTGCTCGGCGGATGTTCCCGAGGGAATTTGGACTATCTGTTGGGCGATGAAATTCCCTTCGCCCAAAATTTCTTCTTGGGCTACTCGCAAGGTCACGCGCCCTAACTCTAAACCAGAGTTCAGTGCTGTCTCAACTTTGACATCAAACCAAGTCTCAATACTGCGCGACACAAACTGTAATGAAACGCCATACAAAATTAAACCTGGAACGATTCCGACTAAGGCAAAAATCATTGCCAACTTTGCAATCAAACGTGTCCCAAAGTGTCCTCGATACCAGCGAACAGCAATGACGGCCACCAAAATCAAAATGACTAGTGTTAGGCAAATTCCAATCACTACATTGGCAGCATAGAGCCAAATAAAGTAGTTATCAAAAAATTCTGTATTAGATGAGGCAATTGCCAATAAAAATAAAAGCAATAAAGCAAAGGCGCCAATCAACCCGATCGTGATCGGAATGATTTTTTTACTCCAAGATTTGGATGAAAAAAAACCCGGGTCTAGTATGGCCGCTATCGATCTCATCGCTTAATTAAATTTGGGCCATTAGGAGAAAACGGAAAGCGATACCAATCACTTGATACATTCCATTCGCGGTTATTGAGTGCGTTCACTTGGAATGGTTTTGGTAGCTTACTAAGATCCAGACTCATGCGCATGCTGGCTGTATAAGATTTAGTAGGATCTAATTGAGAGCCGTCAATGACTCGCCATCCACCAATACTCCCTACCGCTTGCAATGCCTCAGACATAGTTTTAGCAGAAAAAGTAAAGCCCTCCGAAGCAATTCGGTACTGCTGTGTCAGTGGCTGATAAGAAAGACGAGTCTGCCTTTGTACGAGCGCAGATTTTTCATCAAACCAATACCAACGCGATCGAATTAAATCAAACTCTGTTTGGAAATAGAGAACAACGCCTTTTTGTACTGCATCTTCCAATCCAGGAGATAGCTCAATCTGAAAAGCTGCATTGAGAAGCCAGTCGTTATCCACCTTCTCCAGCTCAAAGGATTTGATCTTGATTCCTTCGGCGCTAACGGTGGTTGAAAAAACACCCAACACCATCAAGAACAAAAAGAAAAGCTGTTTAATTCTTCGGCTCATGGCCCATTTTTCTTAAACAAAGCATAGTAAAAACCGTCGTTTAGTTCACCAGGCAAAATCTGGCCTGGAGCGACTAATCGTACCGCATTGGAGTGTTGCTCAGCAAACCAAGCAGCCTGCTCCTCACCCTCCTCGGGAAATATCGAGCAAGTGACATACAAAAGGGTGCCTTCCACCTGAAGCATCTTCCACGCTTGATTCAAAATGGCCCGTTGTCTTTCTTGCAGGGCCTTGATGTCAGCCTCGCGCCTTAAAAATGGAATATCGGGATGTCGCGACACTATTCCAGAGGCTGAGCAGGGGGCATCAAGCAAAATCTTGTCAAAAAGAACTCCGTCCCACCAGGCTGCTTTGGAAGCATCGCCGCGCAACACGCGCACTTTGTCCGACCGCAAACGCAGGCGATCTAAGTTACCGCCAATTTTTCCAATGCGCTCACCATCTAACTCTAAGGCCCGCATTGAGCAGTCTGCAAGCTCCAATAGATGCGCTGTTTTTCCACCAGGAGCAGCACAGGCATCCAATACCAACTCTCCTGCCTGAGGGCTCAATAAGACCGCAGCCAACTGTGCGCCCGCATCTTGTACAGACACAGCACCAGTATAAAAACCCGGTAGGTCGGATACGGGAACCGCTTCAGGCAACAGGAGAGCGGAGGACAGTTGAACGCCTGCTAACTCTTCTATTGGTGTGGATGTAATTCCGGACTCAGACAATAAGAATTGATATTGCGCACGCGTATATTGCCTCTGGTTTACACGCAAAATTAATGGTGCACGCTTAGCTTGTTGAAACAAAATCGATTGCCATGCTTTGGAATAATTGCGCTTCAGATTAGCGCGCCACCAAGCAGGCACATACATTGGAATTGGATCGGGCGGAAAACGCTTCTCGCCCTCTGGCGGCTTTACTACGAGGCTTACCTTGCGCAGTACCGCATTCACTAAACCTTTGGCATACATGGTTTCGTCATACTCACCGCAAGCCTTCACTGCCTGATCCACAATTGTGTGGGCTGGATAGCCCTTACTCTCGGTTGCTTCTTGCAAAAATAAAGCAATCGCAACGCTGAGCAAATGATCCACTTCAGGGGGCGGGGTCTTTGGAATCAATTGCTGAATGAATTCATGGGAGCGCACCCATTTACGGAGTGCATCAAAGCTTAGGCTCTGAACGATCGGGCGCTCGTGGGCCTCTAGCTCATCCAGAACTTCTGTAAGCGACCTTCCGCTCATGACCTCGCTTACCGCTTGTGCAGCAATCGTGATTGCTGCAGAGAGCGGGAGACTGCGTGGTGTTTTTTGATCAGTCAAATTAATTTGCTCCGGGATATACCCCGTTTTTCGCCCTACTCATTAAGCGCGCCACCCGCTCTTCTGTAGGTGGGTGGGTTGAAAAAAGTTGTGCAAGGCCACCCGCACTCAAAGGGTTGGGAATCATCATCTGCGCTGTTTCAGGATGCTGTTCAAGCGCTTGAAATGGAATGCCTTGTGCATAGTTGTGAATTTTTTCTAATGCCTGTGCTAGCGCATCAGGAAGAGAACTAATTTCTGCGCCACCACGATCTACCTCGTATTCTCTTGCACGAGAAATGCCGATTTGAATCCAGCTTGCTGCCATCAAAACAGCAGTCTTTGCAAAATTAAACATATCTACTCCTTTGTTTGGAAGCGCAACCATTTTTCACCATCGCCAATCGACTGCACACACGTTTTGGCATCTATTTTTTTACCGCCCGGTTTTTGCATTTCTAAAACCTCAAGCGCCCCTTCACCACACTGAATATAGGCACTCTGATTACCAAACCCAAGCACTTCGCCTACAGCACCAGTGACGCCCACAACCTTCGGGTCTACCAGTCTTGAATCCCAAAACTTCACCGCCAGCCCATTTAAGTTGCTGCTTGCCCCCGGGAAGGGATTAAAGGCCCGAATGCGCTGATCAATTTCTTTTGCGCTTAGAGCCCAGTCAATCTCCGCCTCACTCTTCTGTATTTTTTCAGCGTAGGTAATGCCATCCTTTGCTTGGGGGGTGCGAGATAAATTTTTGTCTTGGTCTAAAGCATTTAAAACATCCACAATTGATTTCGAGCCAAGCTGCGCCAATCGATCATGCAAGCTTGCACTCGTCTCATTATGATTAATTTCAAGATCGGCAACTAAAACAGTGTCTCCGGTATCCAAGCCGGCATCCATTTGCATGATGCAAACCCCCGTCTTGGAATCACCCGCTTCAATTGCTCGCTGAATTGGTGCTGCACCACGCCAGCGCGGCAACAGAGAGGCGTGAATATTAAAGCTGCCGCGCCTTCCCTCCCTCTCGCTAATATCTAAAACCTCTTGCGGCAAGATCAAGCCATAGGCAACCACCACCATGACGTCAAAGTCTGTTGAAGACAAGCGCTCATATGCAGCTTGTGCCTGCGCCTGCTTCTGCGAATCAGTGCTCGTGCGTCTTAATGTCTCTGGCTGCAGCACAGTAATATTTTTTTTCAAAGCAAACTCTTTTACCGGGCTTGCCTGAAGGTGCATGCCTCTGCCGGCACGCCGATCAGGCTGCGTTAAAGCCAAAACAATTTCATGCCCAGCATCGTCAATTGCGCGCATCGCTTGCGCAGCAAACTCAGGAGTTCCAGCAAAGACGATTTTCATTGGTGCGCTTAGCGCTGACCTACTAATTCTTTAGCGCGCTTCTTCATTTTTTGTGAGATACGAGTTCTTTTAAGTATGGATAAATACTCAACAAACACTTTGCCCTGCAAATGATCTAACTCATGCTGCAAACAAACCGCCAATAAACCATCGGCCTCAATTTCAAATTCCTTACCGTCAACGTTTAAAGCCTTCACTCGAATTGCGGATGGTCTCTCAACTTCGTCATAAAACTCGGGAACAGATAAACAGCCTTCGCGCCATGATTTTGTTTCAGGACTTGCCCAAACAATTTCAGGATTGATAAAAACCATCAGTTCGTTTTGTTCATCAGACACATCAATCACCACGATGCGCTCATGAATATCTACCTGCGTCGCAGCCAAGCCAACACCGGGGGCGTCATACATGGTGTCCGCCATATCGGCGACAATTTTTTTAATACGCGCATCCACTTGCTCCACTGGTTTAGCAATCTTGTGCAAGCGCGGATCTGGATAACAAAGGACGGGTAACAAAGCCATATCAGAATTATCCAACAGAGCTATCAGTCTGTCCTGATTGTCGCAATTCCCCCAAAGAAAACAAAATTGATTTATGCAAACATCCCCACTTCCTAATTCTGCTCTCCAACTCGATCGTAAGAGCCCTTATTACCCCATCCGCCTGCATGATTTATATGATCCTCCACGGTGTCTTTATATACATGGGGAGATTCATCTTCTGAAGAAACCCATGATTGCGATCGTAGGCTCCAGAAACGCCAGCCCTGAGGGTTTGAAAAATGCAGGCCAGTTTGCCCAAGCATTATCGAGAGCGGGCGCCTTGATCGTTTCTGGCCTGGCAAAGGGAGTCGACAGCGCAGCCCACCAAGCGGTCATTGAGCTTGGGCCTAATCACTGTACTGCGGCAATATTAGGGACCGGTGTAGATGTCGTTTATCCCCGTCAAAATATCGAACTATCTCGTGCCATCAGCCAACAAGGGCTATTGGTATCTGAACTCCCCCTGGGGTCAGGGCCAAATGCATGGCACTTTCCCCGAAGAAATCGCATTATTGCCGCCCTAGCACTTGGCGTTGTTGTAATAGAGGCGGCAGAAAAGTCAGGCTCCCTCATTACCGCTCGCCTGGCCGCAGACCTTGGAAGAGAGGTTTTCGCCATTCCTGGACCCATCCATCAGGCAAATTCTGTCGGCTGCCATCTACTTATTCAACAGGGTGCAAAACTAGCCTTTAGACCAGACGATGTTCTTGAGGAACTTTGTTTTTAAGCAAAAACCACATTTAAAGGGTATAAAAATGGGTTTTTATCCAAAATCTGGGAACTCCGACCCGCCTAAAACTAGCCAAAAATAGGTGTTTTTGGACTTTTCCCAATTTATCGGTTAATAATAAAAAAGGGGTATGCAATTGGCTAAGTCCAGTTTTGGTTTAAATTGGCCATCCGTTTTATCCCAAAAACCATCATTTCTAGCTCAAATTTAGGCAAAACGCGTGGCAACTAAAGCAACTACCAAAAAAAGCACCTCAAAGACTACCGCCGGGGATCACCCTAAGGCGCTCATCATTGCGGAGAAGCCTTCTGTTGCCAATGACATTGCCAAGGCCTTGGGCGGCTTTACGAAATACGAAGACTATTTTGAGAGCGATGAATTCTTGATCTCTTCCGCAGTTGGCCATTTATTAGAAATTGCTGCCCCCGAAGAGTTTGACGTAAAGCGTGGCAAATGGTCGTTTGCTAATTTACCAGTGGTCCCTCCTTATTTTGATTTGCGTCCGATTGTAAAAACAGAGTCGCGCCTCAAGGTTTTACAAAAACTCATTAAGCGCAAAGATGTGACTGCCCTGATTAATGCCTGTGACGCGGGTCGTGAGGGTGAATTAATTTTCCGCCTGATTGCGCAACACGCAAAGGCATCGCAGTCTATTAAGCGCCTATGGCTGCAATCCATGACTCCAGCCGCCATTCGCGAAGGCTTTACCAATTTACGCAGCGATGAAGACATGAAGCCTCTTGCTGATGCGGCTCGTTGTCGCTCAGAGGCTGACTGGTTGGTCGGCATCAATGGCACGCGCGCAATGACCGCCTTTAATAGCAAGAGCGGTGGCTTTTTCTTGACGACTGTAGGTCGCGTGCAGACTCCAACGCTTTCTATTGTGGTGGAGCGAGAAGAACTTATTCGTAAGTTCATCTCTAAAGATTATTGGGAAGTAAAGGCTGAATTTATCGCTGCTGCTGGCATATACGAGGGTCGCTGGTTTGACCCCAAATTCAAAAAGGATGTTGCTGAGCCCGATGCACGTGAGAACCGGCTGTGGAGCGAGGCTGCGGCTCAAAGCATTGTGGCAGCATGCCGCGGCAAGAAAGCAAGCGTCACTGAAGAAGCGAAGCCGGCTACACAGCTTGCTCCCCAGTTATTTGATTTAACCAGCTTGCAACGCGAAGCAAACGCGCGCTTTGGCTTCTCTGCAAAAAATACATTGGGGCTTGCACAGGCCTTATATGAACGTCATAAAGTATTAACTTACCCGCGTACCGACGCAAAAGCGCTTCCTGAAGACTACCTCGATACTGTTAAGCAGACCATGGAGACTCTTGCTGAGCATTCACAAGACTACCGTGCTTTTGCTAAACAAATTCTAAAGGGCGATCCAAAGGATCCCAAGGCCAAAGCGGGATATGGTTGGGTCAAACCAAACAAACGAATTTTTGATAACTCCAAAATTTCTGATCACTTTGCGATCATCCCAACATTAGAAACACCCAAAAATCTAAGCGAGCCTGAAGCTAAGTTATACGACTTAGTTGTGCGCCGCTTCTTGGCAGTGTTTTATCCTGCAGCAGAATTCCGCGTTACTACACGCATCACCGAGGTGTCTGGACACCACTTCAAAACCGAAGGTCGTGTGCTTGTAAACCCAGGCTGGCTAACGGTTTACGGCAAATCCAATCAAGCGGATGATGAACTGGTTGCCGTCCAAGAGGGTGAAGCAGTACAAAGTGAATCTATTGCGGCTGTGCCATTAAAAACTAAGCCGCCAGCACGCTATACAGAAGCCACTTTGCTCTCCGCAATGGAAAGCGCGGGTAAGTGGGTTGACGATGATGACATGCGCGAGGCCATGGCTGAAAAGGGATTAGGTACACCAGCAACACGAGCTGCCATCATCGAAGGATTGCTCGCTGAAAAATACATGGTGCGGGAAGCTCGTGAGCTGATTCCCACTGCAAAAGCATTTCAGTTAATGACTTTGTTGCGCGGTTTAGATGTTGAAGAATTAACTCGCCCCGACCTCACTGGCAGCTGGGAGAACAAGCTGTCTCTCATCGAGCAAGGCAAGATGAATCGCGACACTTTCATGCAAGAGATCGCGCAAATGACTCAGCGCATCGTCAAGCGTGCCAAAGAATACGACAGCGATACTATTCCAGGCGACTACGCCACTATGACCACGCCATGCCCACACTGTAAGGGTCCGGTTAAAGAAAACTATCGTCGTTTTGCCTGTGAAAAGTGTGGCTTTACCATCAGCAAAACACCCGGTGGTCGTGCATTTGAATATCCTGAAGTTGAAGAGTTGTTACGTGAAAAAACGATTGGACCACTGCAAGGCTTCCGCAGCAAAATGGGTCGTCCATTCGCAGCGATTATTAAGTTAAGCGAAATCCCCGAGGACGACAAAGATTATCCAAACGCGGGCTTCAAGCTTGAGTTTGACTTTGGTAATGCGCAAGATGACGATACTGAAGCCGTTGATTTCACTGGCCGTTTAGCACTAGGTGTTTGTCCAAAATGTTCTGGTGCAGTATATGAAGATGGCATGCGTTATGTTTGCGAAAACAATACTGGCCCCAATAAATCCTGTGATTTCAAAACAGGAAAAGTAGTGTTGCAACAAGAAGTGTCACCAGAACAAGTTCAAAAATTGCTGGCAGAGGGCAAGACAGATCTTTTGACCAACTTTAAGTCAAACCGTACGGGGCGTGGCTTTAAGGCCTATTTAGCCTTAGACTCTGCCGGCAAGATTGGTTTTGAATTTGAGGCTAAAGCCCCTAAAGCCGAAGGAGCTGCTCCTGCAAAGAAACGGGCTGGGGCAAGCGCGGCGACTAAATCTGCAGCGAAACCGAAGCGCGCAAGCAAAGCAAAGTCATCCTCTAGTAGCTGAGCTGTAATCAGCTTGGCTGCTAGAGCGGACCACAAAATTCCTCTCGAACCCAGGGCGGTGGCTAAAAATATTCCTGGGCGCTGAGGAAGTGCGCCGATGATGGGTAGGCGATCTCCAGCAACACACCGAACACCAACAAATTCTCCGGTCTTTGTTAATGAACGAAGATCGCCTTCTAAATAATTTACTAAGCTTCTCGCTTGCTCACGATTGAAATCATCACTAGATTCTCTTGGGGCAAGATCATCCTCGCCCTCATCAAAACTAGAGCCCACAATCCATTGATAGCCGCCATCTTGAAGTGGTTTAGCGGGCAAGCAATAGCCATCTCCAGAGATGCCAACCCGAGGTAATTTTTTGACCCAAGGGTCGCCTTCCGGCACCTTGAAAATACTGAGCTGTCCGCGTACAGGCCTTAAGGGCATACGAATACCGATACTGCTCATGAGGGCTTTGGCCTCCATGGCACAGGCCATCACAACTTGGCTTGCAGTCGCAATCCCATTGTTTGAGGCATCAAATAAATGCCACTGACTGCCGAGCTTTTCTAAACGCGCGATGCGCGTATTCCACAGACAAGTTAATCGCTGATGTTCTTGTAATAAATCTTTGCTTGTTTCATGCAAATTTAGGCCGGCACCGCGCGGCAACCAAACGCCGCTTTGCTCAACTCCACAACACTGTTTAGCCTCTTGGACATCCATAGCAATCGCCATATCTTCCCCCAGATCCAATGCACGAAGATGTTCTCTTATTTCAGCGCGATCAAAAACTCTATCTTTTTTAGTCGGCTGAAATATGCCATGCTGGTGCCACACATTTTTCCAGCGCGCTTCAGCGAGCAAAAAAGCAATGCGCGTTAAGCGCAATAGGCGCGGGGAGCCCTTACCAATATGAGGATGTGCAATCGCATAAGCATGGCTTGAACAAGCAGTGGCGGGGGAAGGGGCCGCGTCGATAATGCAGACCGCCTTGCCGCGCTCAAGCAACTCATTTGCAATGGTCGCTCCGCAAATGCCCGCCCCAATCACCACTATTTCATGGTGTTGGGGTTTGGTCATTGAATCAATCTAGATAAAACGCTGGGTATTACTAAAGTCTTGTGTAACTTAAGCATTCAAGCGTTGTTCAATCTTAGAGCAGGTCTCTTTCATCTCTTTTGGCAAACGATCGCCAAGGTGCTCGAACAATTCTGTGTGCAGCTTAAGCTCATTCTTCCAATCATCAATTCCAACGTTGATCGCTTTAGTGAACTTTTCTACGGAATAGTCGAGACCACCCCAATGCATATCGCTGTACTCTGGAGTAATGCCAAACGGGGTTTCTTTACCGCTTGCTTTACCTTCTGCGCGGCCCAAAATCCAAGAAAGAACGCGCATGTTTTCACCAAAGCCAGGCCATACAAACTTGCCATTCTCATCTTTGCGGAACCAGTTCACGCAATAGATCTTAGGCAACACTGCGCCTTCCGCTTCGAGCTTCTTACCAATATTGAGCCAATGCTGGAAGTAGTCGCTCATGTTGTAACCAGCAAATGCAATCATTGCAAATGGATCGCGGCGTACTACGCCAATTTGGCCGGTAATTGCTGCGGTTGTTTCTGAGCCCAATGTTGCAGCCATGTAAACACCCTCAACCCAATCACGCGCCTCACTAACCAAAGGCACTGTATTTGAACGACGACCGCCAAACAAGAAGGCATCGATAGGAACTCCAGCAGGATCATCCCAATTTGGATCGACCGCTGGGTTGTTCGTTGCAGCAACAGTAAAGCGTGAATTTGGATGTGCGGCTTTGCGGCCAGCAGCGCCGTCGGCAGGAGTCCAATCCTTACCTTGCCAGTCGATCAAATGTGCTGGTGGAGTTTCTGTTAAACCTTCCCACCAGACATCACCGTCATCAGTCAAGCCCACGTTTGTGAAGATGACGTCTTGAGTGAGAGAGTCGATGCAGTTTTGGTTTGTTTGGCGATTTGTTCCTGGGGCTACGCCGAAGTAGCCTGACTCTGGGTTAATCGCGAACAAACGGGTTTTGCCAGTAACAGCATCTTTGCGTGGCTTGATCCAAGCAATGTCATCACCAATGGTGGTTACTTTCCAGCCCTCGAATCCTTTTGGAGGAATCATCATGGAGAAGTTGGTTTTGCCGCATGCAGACGGGAAGGCAGCTGCGATGTGATATTTCTTACCTTCAGGTGAAGTTACACCGAGGATCAACATATGCTCGGCTAACCAACCCTGATCGCGGCCCATATTAGAAGCGATACGCAATGCGAAACATTTTTTACCCAACAATGCATTGCCACCGTAGCCCGAACCGAAAGACCAAATCTCACGTGTTTCTGGGTAGTGAACAATGTATTTAGTTTTATTGTTTGGCCATGCAACGTCTTTTTCACCGGCAGCCAAAGGCTTGCCAACCGTGTGAATACAAGGGACAAACTCACCGTCAGCTCCAAGTTGGTCAATCACCGCTTTACCCATACGGGTCATCAACTTCATGTTGATCGCTACATAAGGACTGTCAGACAACTCAACGCCAATGTGTGCGATTGGTGAGCCAATTGGGCCCATTGAGAAGGGCACTACATACATAGTTCTACCACGCATACAACCATCAAATAATGGGTTCAGGGTTGCACGCATTTCGCTTGGCTCTACCCAGTTATTAGTTGGGCCAGCATCTTCTTTCTGTGCTGAGCAGATAAAGGTGCGATCTTCCACACGAGCCACATCCTCTGGATCAGACAAGGCTAAAAAAGAGTTTTTACGCTTAGCCGGGTTGAGGCGCTTAAATACACCGGCACTAACCAACAACTCGCACAATTCGTCGTATTCGGCTTGTGAGCCGTCACACCAACGAATAGCGTCAGGCTTGGTGAGGGCAGCCACTTCGCCAACCCACTCAATTAAACGCTTGTTTTTTACGTAAGCTGGCGCATTTACATTCATCTGGCCGCTGTTACTTGAAGTCATATGTTTCCCTATGAAAAATTGAATTTTTTAATCTTTCAATTTTAACATTTTGGTCATATTTGCGGCGTTCACCCAACACAGCGCCAACCCTTTACTTGCCAATGCAGAATTGGCTGAAAATTTTCCCTAAAAGGTCATCTGGAAGGAGTTTTCCGGTAATTTCTCCCAAGTGTCTTTGCGCCAAAGAGAGCTCTTCTGCAAACAATTCTAGGGAATTGTTGCCATTTGCTGCGAATTCTTCTGATTTTTTGATATGTTCAGCAGCACGCTCTATACAGTCCAAATGCCTTCTGCGAGCCAAAATAGTACCCTCCTGGGGCCCAGCCCATCCTACAAGCTCCAAAATCTTCTGCTTTAGCCCCTCAATTCCCTCGCCAGTTTTGGCGGAAATCAGCAAGGCCCCACTGGATAGCTTTTTTGATGATTCTTCGAGTAAATCAGCCTTATTAACAAGCTCAAGCACGGCACATTTAGGGGGAAGCTCTCTCAAAATCTGCGTTTTTAGGTCATCCTGCTGGAAGGCAGAATGGGCATCAGTCAAAAAAATCACTAAATCTGCCAAACGAATGGCGTCCCAGGACCTTTCAATGCCTTTTGCCTCCACAACATCGGTTGTTTCGCGCAGACCGGCTGTATCAATAATATGCATTGGTACACCCTCAATGGTGATGCTTTCTTTCACTCGGTCTCGGGTTGTCCCGGCAATAGGGGTAACAATGGCTACCTCTTCGCCAGCTAATCGATTCAACAAAGAGCTTTTCCCCACATTCGGCGCACCAGCCAAGACCAGCTGAATCCCGTCACGCAAAATTTTTCCCTGCTGGGCTCCAACCCGTAAAGTTTGTAATTTTTCTTTGACGGCGGTTAAGCGTTGGCGCGCCTGTGCATTTTCTAAGAACTCAATTTCTTCCTCTGGGAAGTCCAAAGTCGATTCAACCAAAATTCTGAGTTGGGTAATTTCCTCAATAAGGTTATTAATGTCGTCAGAAAAGGCGCCCTGCAAAGAGCGTGCTGCGCCGCGAACGGCCGCCTCGCTTTGAGCATCGATTAAATCTGCAATAGCTTCAGCTTGGGTTAGATCAATCTTGTTGTTGAGATAAGCGCGTAAGGTAAATTCGCCCGGCTCTGCAATCACAAGCCCCTCGTCTTTGCCCAATTCAAGACAGCGCTTCATCACCAACTCAAGCAGTTGTGGTCCACCATGACACTGAAGCTCTAAAACATCTTCGCCCGTAAAAGAGGCTGGCCCAACGAAATAAATTGCAATGAGCTGATCAATAGCTTGGCCATGCTCATCACAGAGTGTTAATAGGTTTGCTTGTCTTGGAGAAAGATTTTTTTGAAAAAGTGCACTGGTAATAGCGCTCAAATTCTTTCCGCTAATACGTATCACCCCGACACCCGCCTTGCCGGTCGCGGTTGCGACAGCAATGATGGGCAATTTTCTCGTCATCATTGCTGTTTTTTTATTGCAAGCGTGTTATGCCGCGCTCAAATTACTTAGCGGGCTTTTTTCCAAATATCCGATTAATCTGCCACTGCTGCGCAATCGATAGAACATTATTGGTAACCCAATATAAAACCAAGCCGGCAGGAAAGAAGAAGAACATGATTGAAAAGACGATCGGCATGTACATCATTACCTTCGCCTGAACTGGATCTGGAGGGGTTGGGTTTAGCTTAGTTTGTACAAACATTGAGATGGCCATGATGATCGGCAGAATGTAGTACGGGTCAGGAACTGAAAGGTCGTGAATCCACAAAACCCATGGTGCACCACGCATCTCAACCGATGACAACAACACCCAATACAAAGAAATAAATACTGGGATCTGAATCACAACCGGCAAACATCCACCCAGCGGGTTAATCTTTTCCTTGCGATACATTTCCATCATGGCTTGATTGAGCTTTTGTGGTTCGCCCTTGTACTGCTCCTTCATCGCCGCCAAGCGTGGCTGCACTTCCTTCATGCGCGCCATCGACTTGTAGCTTGCAGCAGACAAAGGGAAGAAAACCAATTTAATCAAAATGGTTAACAAAATAATGGACCAGCCCCAATTGCCGGCAATATTGTGAATATGCTCCAACAACCAAAAAATGGGTTTGGCCAAAATGGTTAGATAGCCATAATCTTTAAGCAGCTCAAGACCTGGGGCTATGGTTTCCAACATGCGCTCTTCTTGTGGGCCAACAAATAACTGGGCATTAGCGGTTAATGTAGTTCCCGCTGGAATTGCGCCCAATTGTGTCTGCATTCCAACTCGGTATAGATCGCTATCGATTCTTCCTGAGTAAATGTCTCGCGGCAATTTGTCATCCGGAATCCATGCACTAGCGAAGTAGTGTTGAACCATGGCAATCCACCCAGGCTGTCCGGCTGAAATTTGTGGGGGTGCGGTAAATTTATTTTTCTCTATGTCTGTAAATGGGACTTTTTTAAATTTATCCCCATCGGTATAAATCGCTGGCCCAGTAAAGGTGCTTGCAGAAAAGGCGCCGCCAAAGGGCCCAATTTTTTGCTCCTGGGAGCCGTCTCGCACAATCTCTGTATACAAGCTCAGCGGGGCACCATTTGCTGTCACCTGAGTAATGCGATGCCCAACATAAACATCATAGCTTTGAGGGTTAAGGAGAAATGTTTTTTCTAGCTTCACGCCGTTGCGCTCGGAGGAAAGAACCAAGAATGGTCTGCCAGACCCGTCTTTGCCCGAACGATCAAGCTTAAATGTGCTGGTATGGTTTGGTAAGTCCGCATTGCCGACAGCCACCAAGCCTGATCGAGCTACATAAGTATGGGTGGGTGTGTGTTGAAAAATTTCAACTGGTTTTTGGTCAGCGGTTAGTTCTTTTAATAATTTCGCACCAACCACGTTTGCGCCAGCAGAGCTAACCTCTAAAGAGAGAAGGTCATTTGCTAAGACAAATTTTTCAGCGTTGTCGCTTGACGCCGCCTTCGAGCTGGGCGGCTGTGCAGGGGATTGGCCAGCTATTGCTACCGGAGCATCAACCTTAGACGGGACCGCTTTTTCATTTGATGTTGCGACTACGCTTGGAGACCCGCCAAACAAAGAGGGTTTGCCTTCATGAACCTGCCAATTGTTGTAGAGCATGAGACCCGACATCGAGAATACTGCCCAAAGAATTGTTTTTTTAAAGTCCATTTACATTCACTTATGTTGGTGTTTTGTATCTTTTACAGCAGGATCATAACCGCCGTGTGACAAAGGGTTGCAACGCAAAATACGCCACGCCGTTAGTCCAAGGCTTTTAGTAAATCCATAATGACTAAAGCAGTCACATGCATATTGCGAACAGCTAGGCACATACTTGCAACGCATGCCTAAATAGGGGCTTAGAGCTAGTTGGTATATTTTTACCAACTGCATTGCTGCGTTGTTTAAAGCCCGCACTTTAAAGCAGCCCCGTTATTTGAGAGCGCAAAATTTCTTTTTCTTTTTTTCTGAGCCTGCCTCGAGTTTCGCGGCCGATTGGTTTTTTGAGCTTAACCACAACATCTTTATTTAATGTGTTGGCTTGAGCCGTCCAAACCAGTTCGCGAATCATCCGCTTTAGACGATTTCGATCAACCGCTCTTTTGGCCAACTTCTTTGCTACCGCAACCCCCAAGTCAGGCTTGGCGCCCGCTTGAGTGGATGCAACATACATACCCCAGTACAAGCTTGACTTGGGGCGTGCTTTCAGTAATTCAGAAATTCTTGCGCTATTCAATGGCTAAATTAAACAGCCAAACGCTTGCGGCCTTTTGCACGACGAGCATTTAAAACTGCACGTCCGCTTTTGGTTTTCATGCGAATACGGAAACCGTGTGTACGCTTGCGACGAGTTACTGAGGGTTGGTAAGTTCTTTTCATGTTCGATCCCTGGAAAACCAAGTATTTTCCTTGTTGCGGAGCA
>CAITHY010000179.1 GCA_903892315.1 uncultured beta proteobacterium
CGGATAAAAAGTTCAAGGCAATTTTGCATGGCTGGCCGTATCATTAAGACATTGATTTTAGCTCCCAATGCCATAAATATGACCCAAAACCCTAGCCCTGAAGATTTACGCGATATTGGCCTAAAAGCTACCGGCCCAAGGATGAAAATCCTCGATTTTTTTCATCAAAACGGTGGAACCCACTTTAGCGCCGAGGATATCTTCATGGCCTTAGCCAAAGAAGATAAAGAGATCGGGCTGGCAACGGTTTACCGGGTTCTTACTCAATTTGAGCGGGCTGGCCTCCTATTGCGCAGCCATTTTGAGTCCAGTAAAGGTGACAGCAGGGCCATCTATGAATTGAATGAGGGTCAGCACCATGACCACCTGGTTTGTATTGATTGTGGCCATGTGGAGGAATTTGTCGACGAAGCCATTGAAAAAAGACAGCGTGATATTGCCAAAAACCTCGGTTTTAAGCTTCAAGAGCATTCTTTAGCCATGTATGGCCACTGCCTGAAGAAAAATTGCCGCAACAAAGAAGCTAAATAAGCCATTTCAGCGCTACAGAAGCAAAAAAGACCTCAATTTGAGGTCTTTTTTACATCATTAAGCCTAAAAGTACGATTTAAGCGTTTTTTAACAACTTTTAGATGATCTTAGCTACTCTTATCTATTTTTTCTTACTTTACAGCCATTAATGCTTCAGCAGCATTGAGCATCTGCACTGAATAACCCCATTCATTGTCATACCAGGCCAATACCTTCACCAACTTGCCATCCGCAGAGACACGAGTTTGGGAGGCGTCGTAAATGCTCGGGCGTGGGTCGTGATTAAAGTCAATGGATACCAACGGCAAAGTATTGAAGCCCAAAATGCCTTTGAGCTCGCCTTCACTAGCAGTCTTGAGAATGGCATTGACTTCATCAACGCTGGTGGCACGACTTGCAGCAAAGGTAAGGTCAACGACAGAAACATTAATCACTGGTACGCGCATTGCAAAGCCATCAAAGCGACCTGCCAAAGCCGGCAGAACTAAACCCACTGCCTTAGCAGCACCAGTCTTCGTTGGAATCATGCTGGTAACAGCAGAACGTGCACGACGCATATCCTTGTGATACACATCAGTTAATACTTGGTCATTAGTAAATGCATGGATCGTAGTCATCAAACCAGACTCAATGCCAATCTTTTCTAAGAGCGGCTTAACTAAGGGGGCTAAACAGTTGGTGGTGCAACTGGCATTAGAGACAACCACATCACTTGGCTTCAACACATTCTGATTGACGCCGTACACAATAGTGGCATCCACATCTTTTTCACCAGGGGCAGAAATCAATACCTTCTTCGCACCCTGTTCAATATGAATCATGGCTTTTTCTTTTGAAGTGAACTTACCGGTGCATTCCAAAACCAAATCAACGCCTAACTCACCCCATGGAGTTTCGGCAGGATTACGGGTACAGAACATCTTGATGCGATCGCCATTGACCACCATGCAATCACCATCGACAGATACGTCCGCTGGAAAGCGGCCATGAGCGGAGTCATATTTTGTAAGGTGGGCATTAATAGCAATATCGCCCATCGCATTAATTGCGACGATCTTAATATCACGGCGTGGTTTGCCGTTGACTTGATCTTCATATAAAGCACGCAATACCATGCGGCCAATACGCCCATAACCATTAATTGCGACACGAATTGTCATTTATTTCCCCTTACTAATATTGAATTTATTTCGTACTTTGATTTATTTCTTGGCGATGCATTGTTTAACTGTCTGCGCAATCTGGTCAGCTGTTAATCCGAAATATTCATACAGCACTGGCGCAGGTGCAGACTCGCCAAAGGTATCGACACCATGTACAGCAGCACAGCCATACTTCCACCAGAAATCACTCACGCCTGCCTCAACTGCAATGCGTGGAATATTCGCAGGCAATACTTTGGCTTTATAGGCAGCATCTTGTTGGTCGAAAACAGTAGTTGAAGGCATCGATACAACCCGAATTCCTAAACCTTCTTTTTCCAACTGCTGTGCAGTTTGTAAGGCGAGCGCAATTTCAGAACCCGTAGCAATAATGACCGCATCAATCTTGCCTGATGGATCACGCAACACATAAGCACCGCGTGCAATATCTTTAATTTGCACAGGGGTACGAGATACAAATGGGCAGTTTTGACGACTAAAAATCAGGGCACTAGGACCATTTTTGCGCTCAATGGCTGAACCCCAGGCTACGGCGCTCTCTGTAGTGTCACAAGGACGCCAAACCATCAGGTTCGGTATGAGGCGTAAGCTAGCTACCTGCTCGACAGACTGATGGGTTGGGCCATCCTCACCCAAACCGATTGAGTCGTGGGTAAAGACAAAAATACTGCGCAATTTCATCAACGCAGCCATACGCAAAGCGTTACGACTGTAATCTGAGAAGGTTAAGAATGTGCCACCAAATGGAATGTATCCACCATGCAATGCAATACCGTTCATGATGGCGCTCATTCCAAATTCGCGTACACCATAATTAATATGATTACCCCATTGATCACTGCGTACCGCTTTGGATGTAGACCAATTAGTCAGGTTTGAGCCCGTTAAATCGGCAGAACCTCCCATGAATTCTGGCAAAGCCGGTGCTAATGCTTCGATTGCATTCTGACTGGCTTTACGAGTCGCAATAGTTTCTGCTTTAGATTGGCAAGTTTTTAAATACGCACTTAATGTGGATGAAAAATCTTTGGATAAGTCACCTGCCATACGACGTTGCAATTCAGCAGCAAGTTCTGGAAATTTATTTTTGTATTTCTGGAATTCTTTATTCCACTCATGCTCAGCTGCTTGACCACGCTTTTTAAAATCCCACGCCGCATAAATATCTTTCGGAATTTCAAACGGCGCGTAAGGCCAATTGAGGGCAACACGTGTAGCAGCAATTTCAGCAGCACCCAATGGTGAGCCGTGCACTTTATCGCTACCCGCCATATTCGGCGAGCCTTGGCCAATCGCGGTCTTGCAACAGATTAGGGTTGGCTTATCACTCTTTTTAGCCTTGGCAATTGCGGTAGATACAGCCTCTGCATCATGACCATCAACAGCCCGAATCACATTCCAACCGTAAGCCTCAAAACGCTTTGGCGTATCTTCGTTAAACCAAGAAACGACTTTGCCATCGATTGAGATGCCGTTGTCATCCCACAAAGCAATTAACTTATTCAACTTCAGTGTGCCAGCTAAAGAACACACTTCATGACTAATACCCTCCATCAAACAACCATCACCTAAAAATACATAGGTGTAGTGATCAACGATGTTAAGGCCAGGACGATTAAATTCTTCGGCTAATAATTTTTCGGCGAGCGCCATTCCTACTGCATTCGAAATGCCTTGCCCTAATGGACCAGTAGTGGTTTCCACGCCTGGAGTAATGCCATACTCGGGATGTCCTGGAGTTTTGCTGTGCAATTGACGGAAATTTTTCAACTCCTCAATTGGCAAGTCATAACCAGAAAGATGCAATAAGGAATACAACAACATCGAGCCATGACCATTAGATAGAACAAAACGATCACGATCAATCCAATGTGGATCAGTTGGGTTATGTTTTAAATGTTCATTCCAAAGACCGACAGCAATATCTGCCATACCCATTGGCATTCCAGGGTGACCTGAATTTGCCTGCTGTACTGCATCCATGGATAAAGCGCGAATGGCATTGGCCATACGAATTTGAAGGTTTGACATCGTAAAAGTGGTCTCTGGAAAATTAATTGGCTATATTTCAGTAATGCCTCAATTTTATCTTCCCGGACCGTGGGAATCCCAAAAGCCAACCACCCTCTCCCCTGAGGTCGCCCACCATTTGCGCGTTAGACGTGTCCAAGCGGGAGAATTCTTCCCGGTATTTGATGGAAAAGGGCAAGTGGCTAAGGGCGAGCTCCTTTCTTTGAGCGGGAAAACCGGTCAAGTACAGTTAACAGGCATCCGTACCGACACCCATCGCGAGACACCTTATGCCATTACTTTGGCCCAAGGACTTGCTGGAGGGGACAAAATGGACTGGATTATTGAAAAAGCGGTAGAAACTGGTGCGCAGAATATTGCCCCTATGCAATGCGAGCGATCTATCTTGAAACTCACTCGTTCAAGTGATCAGGAACGCGCCCAAAAACGACGTGCCCACTGGAAAGGCATTATTCAAGCAGCATGCGAACAATGTGATCGCACTGTCTTTGCTAGCTTGGAGCCCATCCAAACATTTGAAACCTATTTAAAAGCTAGCCCTAAACCCGCCCTTAAGTTATTACTTAGCCCCGATGCCACCAAAAGCCTGTATTCAGTGCTCATAGAAAATGCTCCGCAAGACATCGTCTTAATGATTGGGCCCGAAGGGGGTCATTCCCCTGAAGAAGAGGCTCAAGCACAAGCAGCAGGCTATCAACTGGTTTCTCTGGGGGAACGGGTACTCAGAACTGAAACCGCTGGCGTGGTAGCTATTACGACCGTACACAGCATATGGAATCCTGAAATGCAAAATCGCCTCAAATAGAGGCGATTTATAGAACTTCCAAGGCTTTTAACGATTAAGCAAAAGAGTAGAAGACGCGATATGGAGTGCGGCGCTCAGCCCAGAAATCAACCGCATCGCGGAATACATCTAACAGTGTTTCACGAGCTTCTTTGTCAAACTTCTGTGTGCAAGGCAAGCCTTCAAGCACCACAACAAATCCAGGCTGTGGGCCAGACTTATCTACCGTGGTAGTTAAAGCATCCAATAAAGGGTCATAATTTTTTGCCTGCTGCTTAGTAAATGAGTAAGCAATCGCAATCGACTCCAAAACCTCACCTTTAGTCATAGCATTTGCGCAATTGGCATAAATGAAGTGCTGACCTAATTCAGTTGCCGCTTCCTGCAAGTCAGGAGTACGGAAAGCACGAATAGATTGAACGATATTAGGGCGCACACTGCGCAACATTGCCGGCGGTCCGGCATCGCGAACGGCCAAAGCGGCACGCCAAGAAGCTGTCACTTTTTTCCCCGAAACTTGATTTGCTGCATAGGTTTGTAAACGAGATAAACCG
>CAITHY010000180.1 GCA_903892315.1 uncultured beta proteobacterium
GCCAATGAGGCGAGTTTTCCATTTTAAATCATCGGGCTTGGCAAAAACGCTGGTTTTGCACCTTAAAGCGCCTAATAAAGGGCAATTTAAGGGAATCCACCGAGACAACTTCGACCTCAAATTCACCGTACACTGCAAGCCATGACCAGCAAACATCCTTTACTCAATAAAAACCTAGTACTGCTGATCATTTGTCAGGGGCTATTCCTGACCAATAATGTCACTTTTATAGCCATCAATGGGCTTGTGGGGCTCAGCCTGGCGCCAGCCAGCTGGATGGCCACCCTACCCGTTATGGGCTACGTTGTCGGGGGCGCCTTTTCTACCTCCATTGTGGCCAAATCTCAAAACTACTTTGGGCGCAAGTTCTCCTTCCAGCTTGGCTTGTTGGTGGCAATGCTCTCAGCACTTCTATGCGCCTACGCAGCGATTACTAGAAACTTTTGGCTGCTGGTCTTGGGGACCTTTATTGCAGGCTATTACAGCGCCAATGGGCAGCTTTATCGCTTTGCCGCAGCAGAGCTGACAGACCACAGCCAACGCGATAAGGCGATTTCTTGGGTGTTAGCTGGCGGCATCCTTGGCGCAGTCATTGGACCCAATCTAGCCTCCTGGACTCGAGATCTGTTTGATACTGCCTTTCTGGGAGCCTATCTCACACTGTCTATTGCCGGGTTCATTGGCATCTTCGTGATGCAGTTCATTCGGTTTCCACAAGAGCTTAAGACTCAGCATGCCCTTACTGATGGACGCCCACTGAAAGTCATTCTCCAGCAGCCAGTCTTTATGGTTGCCATCATTGGTGCAGCATTGGGATACGGGGTCATGAATCTACTCATGGCCGCCACACCTTTGGCAATGCAAATCTGTGGGCTACCATTCTCGGACACTGCTTTAGTTCTGGAGTGGCATGTGATTGGTATGTTTGCTCCCGGATTTTTTACAGGATCACTCATCCAACGATTTGGGGTATTAAAAGTGATGGGGACCGGGGTGCTTCTGAACTTCATCTGCATTTCAATCGCTCTTACCGGAACTGATCTCCATCAATTCTTTATCGCGTTATTTTTACTCGGCGTTGGCTGGAACTTTTTATTTACTGGCGCCACTTCATTAGCAATGACCGCCTATCAACCCAATGAGCGCGACAAAGCACAGGCTGCCATTAATTTCTTCGTCTTCGGAACTATGGCCTTCACTTCTTTTGGATCAGGCGCCCTAGTCACATCACATGGTTGGAGCATCCTCAATTGGGGATCACTCATCCCTGTTGTAGTAAGCGGTCTGGCAATTTTCTGGCTGGCTCAGCAACGGAGAAAATCGCGAGTGACGGCCTAAGAAGTTTTAGCTAGCGGCAAGTTGAACAAAAGGTTTTGTGGCTTTAACTTCAGCTGCTGCTGGTCGTTCATGGCAATAGCCATATATACCGGCTTACCAGCCTGCGCTTGAGCTACAGCAGCCTCATCGATAAAGTCTAAGCGAAATAAACAAATCACCTTTTGCAACTCATCTGCCTCTACCAACTCTTTGTTGTAAAGCTTATTAAGTATTTCAGTAGCGGCTGCATCTAA
>CAITHY010000181.1 GCA_903892315.1 uncultured beta proteobacterium
GGCATCTCGAGGGAGTACCGATGAATAAGCCGGTACGAGGAGCACATCGTCAAAAGTGAGTGCTTTTTGAATGAGTCGCATGCAAAACCCCTAGTCGCAAAAACAGATTATAGCCTCCTAGCCTTTCTTTTGGCTGCGGCAGCCTGGAATTTGGCATCCTGGTTCTGATTGGCCTTCTTGCGTCGAACTGTTTTAGGGTCAATGAGGAGTGGGGAATACAGCTCCAAGCGATCGCTGGCGTAAATGGGGCTATCCCAGTCCTTGCGCTTGCCAAAGACCCCAAAGCAACCTTTTCTGGCTAAAACAGGGTCATCGGGGCCAACTGCAATCCCCGCCCTAATGAGGGCCAGGCCAACGGTAGGCAACTCGTCAGCTGCCAGCAGGAGTTTGAACGGCTTTAGCTCTGGCTCTCCCCGCCTGGCATCACAGAGCATGAGATCCAGCGAGCGCTCAGCCATAGAGATCTTCGGCACGCTTTACAAAGCAATCCACAAAGGTGCCGGCTATGTGACCAAATACTGGGCCGATGATTTTATCCAGAATGACGCTCTTGAACTCCCAGTGCAGCTTGAACTCCACCTTACAAGCATCTTCCCGCAAGGGGATAAAGTTCCACTGCCCAGAAAAGTGTTTAAACGGGCCATCTACAAAGACCATATCAATCGTTTCTGGGCGGTGATTTACATTCCGAGTATGAAAATACTGGGTAATCCCCTTGAAATGAATATTGATTTTGGCATCGAGCACAGTTTCAGTCTGCTCAAAAATTTCAACCCCACCACACCAAGGTAAGAACTCGGGATAGCGGGCAACATCGGTCACTAGGCCGTACATACGGTCGGCCGATTGACCAATTAAAACGGTCTTGTAGACGTCTGCCATAATCGTTCTTGAGAGCTAAATAAATATGAGTATCGTCGATAACAAAAAAGCCTTCTTTGATTATTTTATCGAGGAACGCTTTGAGGCAGGGCTTGTCTTGGAAGGCTGGGAAGTGAAAGCCATCCGCGCAGGTCGCGTGCACGTCAAAGAAGCGTATGTTGTCATTCGCAAGGCGGAGCTATTTTTGATCGGCTGCCATATCACCCCCCTGCTCTCAGCCTCCACCCATATCGTTCCAGACAGTACTCGCACTCGAAAACTCCTTCTGAATGCAATCGAAATTAAAAAACTCATCGGCAAAGTAGAGCAAAAGGGCTACACCCTAGTGCCACTGAACTTGCATTTCTCCAAGGGCAACGTGAAGTGCGAGATTGGCCTCGCCAGAGGTAAAAAGCAGCATGACAAGCGCGCAGCCACCAAAGAGCGCGAGTGGGAAGTCCAAAAAGGTCGCATTGCCAGAGGCGATTTAAACGCCTGACCCCCTAGAAACTGGGGTAGACTGGCCTTAGGGCGAATATTTGAGAATTTATGCACTTTTATGGTGCAATTCAGCACCAAGCCGCTTCAAATCCTTGCTTCCAGAATTTATAAAGGCATTAGTTTGGTAACTATGAAATTGCCTTTTGATGAAATGCTCGACGCCGCAGGCAAAGCGCGTCCCCACTACCAAATCTTTCATAATTGGCTGAAACAGCAAAGTGACACCCTCATGGGTCTCAAACGCGCTGAAGCAGACCTCATCTTTAGACGGGTAGGCATCACCTTCGCCGTCTATGGAGATGACCTAGGATCAGAAAGAACCATTCCTTTTGATCAAGTGCCACGCATCTTTACCGCTAAAGAGTGGGAGCAACTGGAGGCAGGATTACGCCAACGAGTCAAAGCACTTAACCGCTTCATCTATGACGTGTATCACGATGAAGACATCATTAAAGCAGGCATCGTTCCAGCCGAACAGATTTATAACAACGCACAATATCGCCCTGAGATGCGCAATGTCAGCATACCGCGCGACATCTATGCGCAAATTGCTGGAATCGATATCGTTCGTGCCGGTGAAGGCGAGTTCTATGTATTAGAAGATAACTTGCGCGTTCCTTCCGGCGTGTCTTACATGGTTGAAGACCGTAAGATGATGATGCGACTCTTCCCTGATCTCTTCCAAAAATATCGTATTGCTCCAGTCGAGCACTACCCAGATCTTCTATTGGAATGTCTCAAGTCCGTGAAGCCAGATGACGTTAAAAAACCAAACGTCGTGGTGCTCACTCCTGGCATGTATAACTCTGCTTACTTTGAGCACAGCTACCTCGCGCAGCAGATGGGTGTTGAGCTAGTGGAAGGTAAAGATTTATTTGTGAAGAATGAGCAAGTCTTTATGCGTACTACTCAGGGACCTGAGCGCGTTGATGTGATCTATCGTCGCGTTGATGATGACTTCTTGGATCCATTAGCATTCCGCTCCGATTCCACGCTGGGTGTTGCGGGACTTTTGTCGGCACATCGTGCGGGCAATGTGACTTTGGCAAATGCTATTGGTACTGGGATCGCCGATGACAAATCCATCTACCCATATGTACCGGAGATGATTGAGTTTTATCTTGGTGAGAAACCCATTCTCAATAACGTACCTACTTTCCAGTGTCGTAAGGCAGATGACTTGGCATACACATTGGCCAATTTAGATAAGTTGGTTGTAAAACTGACACATGGTGCTGGTGGCTATGGCATGCTGGTTGGCCCAGCATCAACCAAAGCGGAGATTGAGGAATTTAGAACTCACCTTATCGCCAATCCAGATAAA
>CAITHY010000182.1 GCA_903892315.1 uncultured beta proteobacterium
TCATTTTTAGGCGAATTTGCTAATTCGGTCCGCCAAACTGATAAAATCCTTTCATCGTTTTTACAACCCCTGGGGAAATTAATGGACAACATCGAACAACGCGTTAAGAAAATCGTCGCTGAGCAATTAGGCGTCGCTGAAGGAGACATCAAGAATGAATCTTCTTTTGTGAACGACTTGGGCGCTGACTCTCTTGACACTGTTGAGCTGGTTATGGCTTTGGAAGATGAATTCGGTATCGAAATTCCTGATGAGGAAGCTGAAAAGATCACCACAGTGCAGCTCGCGATCGACTTCGCTACATCAAAAGCTCAGGGTTAATTCCCTAGTTTAGGTATTACTGTGTCAGCATCAAATGGCCGACGCCGGGTAGTTGTCACCGGTCTTGGCCTTATCTCACCTGTTGGTAATTCGGTTGATGTAGCTTGGTCTAATTTGCTTGCGGGCAAATCTGGCATTGCTACCATCACCAAGTTTGACCACACTCCGCTTAGCGTTCATTTCGCTGGAGAGGTGAAAGATTTCAATGTCGAAGATTATGTTTCTGCCAAAGAGGCGCGCCATATGGATACCTTTATCCACTACGGCATTGCTGCTGGCACGCAAGCTATTCGCGACAGCGGTTTAGAGGTCACTGAACAAAACGCTGAACGCATTGGCGTCATGGTGGGCTCCGGTATCGGTGGCTTGCCAATGATTGAGGAAACAGGCGCCGAGTTATTGGCGCGTGGTCCTCGTCGCATCTCCCCTTTCTTTGTCCCAGGCTCCATCATCAATATGATTTCTGGGCACCTCAGCATTTTGTTTGGTCTCAAAGGCCCAAACGTGGCTGCGGTAACAGCCTGTACAACGGGTTTACATAGCATTGGATTGGCTGCTCGCTTAATTCAGTATGGTGATGCTGATGTCATGGTTGCTGGCGGTGCTGAATCTACTATCTCTGCATTAGGGGTTGGTGGTTTTGCTTCAGCAAGAGCGCTCTCTACTCGCAATGATGATCCTGCCACTGCATCACGTCCTTGGGATAAAGACCGCGATGGTTTTGTTCTAGGCGAGGGTGCGGGTGTAGTGGTGATTGAAGAGTACGAGCACGCTAAAGCCCGTGGCGCAAAAATCTATTGCGAATTGCTGGGCTTTGGTATGAGTGGTGATGCTTATCACATGACTGCGCCAAATATGGATGGCCCACGTCGTTGCATGGTCAATGCAATGCGTGATGCCAAGCTCAATCCAGATCAAATTCAGTATTTAAATGCTCACGGAACTTCTACGCCTTTGGGTGATAAGAATGAAACCGAAGCGATTAAGGCGGCTTTGGGCGATCACGCCAAAAAGACCTTAATTAACTCTACCAAGTCGATGACGGGGCACCTTTTGGGCGGCGCTGGTGGCTTGGAGTCTGTTTTCACGATTTTGGCTCTTCATAACCAAAAATCGCCACCTACGATTAACATCTTCAATCAAGATCCCGAGTGTGACCTGGACTACTGCGCCAATACCGCCAGAGATGTGAAGATTGACCATGCAGTCAAAAACAATTTTGGCTTTGGGGGTACTAACGGTACCTTGATTTTTGGCAAACTGACCTAATATCCTGAATATCTTCATTGTTGGTTTTCACCAAGTAGGTCTATAGCATTATGAAAAAGTATTTAATTGCGCTCTTGGCTCTCTTTGTTCTAGGGCAAGTCGCTTTCATTCCATCTGCTTCTGCGCAAAATCCCCGAGTCACGATTCCTGACTTTGCCGATTTGGTTGAACGCGCTAGCCCAGCTGTTGTGAATATTCGCACGACTGAAAAAGTAGTCGTGCAACAAACGCAAGGCGGCATTCCGGGAATGCCTGAAGATCAAGCAGAATTCTTCCGCCGCTTCTTTGGTGTACCTATTCCCGGAATTCCAAACGGGCCCAAACAAGTGCAACCCAATCCAGGTAAACCACAAGAAGCGGATCGCGGCGTAGGTTCTGGTTTCATTATCGAATCCAATGGTTTAATTTTGACTAACGCTCACGTTGTCGAAGGTGCTACCACTATCTATGTCACCCTGACTGATAAGCGCGAGTTCAAAGCAAAGTTACTTGGCATGGATAAGCGCACTGACGTGGCGGTTGTCAAAATTGAGGCACGTGATTTACCGAAGCTACCTTTAGGTGATTCATCTAGGGTGCGTGTAGGTGAGTGGGTATTGGCAATTGGCTCCCCATTTGGCCTTGAGAATACGGTGACAGCAGGGATTGTGTCGGCGAAGAGCCGTGATACGGGTGACTACTTGCCTTTTATTCAGACAGATGTTGCGGTAAATCCGGGAAATTCTGGTGGCCCACTTTTGAATACTGCTGGTCAAGTGATCGGTATTAACTCACAAATCTTTAGTCGCTCTGGTGGCTATATGGGCATCTCCTTCGCGATTCCAATTGATGAGGCAATGCGTGTTGCAGATCAATTGCGCACTAATGGCAAGATGACTCGTGGTCGCATTGGTGTTGCTTTGGGTGAGATGACTAAAGAAGTGGCCGAAAGCTTGGGTTTAGGAAAGCCTCGTGGTGCTTATGTACGCAATGTTGAGCCAGGTGGTCCAGCGGCTGCTGGTGGTATTGAAGCGGGCGATGTGATTCTCAGCTTCAATGGGCGCGATATTTCTAAATCAACTGATTTGCCAAGGGTGGTTGGTGAAACGAAGCCGGGGACCTTGGTGCCTGTGCAAGTTTGGCGTAAAGGCGGAACCCGCGACTTGACGGTTACCGTAACTGATACTGAATCTGGTCAAGTAGCCAACAAGAAACCTGATGCACCGGCAATCAGCGGTAATAGCGCAAATACTCTTGGGGTTATTGTGGGCGAGCTATCGGACACCAAAAAGAAGGATTTAAATATCAAGGGCGGAGTTGAGGTGACCGGTTTAGGTGATGGTCCCTTGGTTAAAGCAGGAATTCGGCCGGGCGACGTCATTATTCGGGTTGCGGATGCCGATATTACGAGTGTTAAGCAATTTGAGGCCCTAGCCAAGGGTTTAGACGCCAATAAGTCTGTTCCGGTCTTTATACGCCGCGCTGACAGCACGTTGGTGGTACCAGTAAGACCTAAATAATCCCCTTTTTGGGCCAAAAAATGGGGTTTAGCGCCTTTTAGGCGCCACCCATTACAATCACTTCAAGACGACTTTTTGCAGCGCATCATCGTGGTGCGTTCTGACAAGGCGTTTTTTGAATGACCTATTAAGACGCTATGGATTTAATCCGCAATTTTTCTATCATCGCCCATATCGATCACGGTAAATCGACGCTTGCTGATCGCATTATTCAGCTCTGTGGTGGTCTCTCCGATCGCGAAATGGAAGCCCAAGTTCTGGACTCAATGGATATTGAGCGTGAACGCGGTATCACTATTAAGGCGCAAACAGCCGCTTTAAATTACAAAGCTAAAGACGGCAAGATCTACAACATCAATTTGATTGATACCCCAGGACACGTGGACTTCTCTTACGAGGTCAGTCGTTCGTTGTCTGCCTGTGAAGGTGCATTGTTGGTGGTAGACGCAAGTCAGGGTGTTGAGGCGCAAACGGTTGCCAACTGTTACATGGCGCTTGAGTTAGGCGTTGAGGTGGTACCAGTGCTTAATAAGATCGACTTACCCCAAGCAGATCCAGAGCGCGCTAAAAAAGAAATTGAAGACGTTATTGGCATTGATGCGTCTGAGGCAATCACTTGTTCAGCCAAAACAGGTTTGGGCGTAGCAGATGTCATCGAGGAAATGATTGCTCGGGTACCTCCACCAAAGGGCAATGCAACCGATCCGTTGCAAGCCTTAATTATTGATTCTTGGTTTGATAACTATGTAGGTGTTGTCATGTTGGTGCGCGTTGTAAACGGTACCTTAAAGCCAAAAGAAAAAATCACCTTAATGGCTAATGGTTCAAGTCATTTAGTCGAGCATGTCGGTGTATTTAGTCCCAAGTCAGTAGACCGTCCAGAGTTATCTGCAGGTCAAGTGGGCTTTGTAATTGCTGGTATTAAAGAATTAAAAGCCGCCAAGGTTGGCGACACAGTGACACATACTCCTGGTCAGCAAGGGCGAGTTCCTGCTGCCGAGCCACTGCCAGGTTTTAAAGAAGTAAAGCCTCAAGTTTTTGCTGGTTTATATCCAGTAGAGGCGAGTGAATACGATCAGTTACGCGAGTCCCTTGAAAAGCTCAAATTGAACGACGCCTCACTCTTGTATGAGCCAGAGGTTTCACAAGCTCTTGGTTTTGGATTCCGCTGCGGTTTCTTAGGTTTGTTGCACATGGAAATTGTGCAAGAGCGTTTAGAGCGTCAGTACGGCATGAATCTCATCACGACCGCGCCAACGGTGGTGTATCAAGTAGAGCAATCTGACGGCACACTCATGATGGTGGATAACCCATCAAAGATGCCTGAGGCCAGCAAGATCAATACGATTCTTGAGCCGATTGTGACGGTCAATTTATACATGCCGCAAGAGTATGTAGGTGCGATGATTACCTTGTGCGTTGGTAAGCGTGGTATTCAGATGGATATGAACTACCTGGGTCGTCAGGTCAAACTCACTTATGAGTTGCCGATGGCGGAGATTGTGTTGGATTTCTTTGACAAAATGAAATCCATCTCACGCGGTTATGCCTCGATGGATTACGAGTTCAAAGAATATCGCCCGGCGGATGTTGTGAAGGTCGATATCCTGATTAATGGCGAGCGGGTTGATGCCCTTTCTGTGATTGTTCACCGCAGTAATAGTCAGCATCGCGGGCGCGAAGTGGTTGCCAAGATGCGCGGCATTATTCCCCGTCAAATGTTTGATGTAGCTATTCAGGCGGCGATTGGTAGCAATATCGTTGCGCGTGAAAACGTCAAGGCATTGCGTAAAAACGTCTTGGCTAAGTGCTACGGTGGCGACATCTCTCGTAAGCGCAAGTTATTAGAAAAGCAAAAAGAAGGTAAGAAGCGTATGAAGCAAGTAGGTAACGTGGAAATTCCACAAGAAGCCTTCTTGGCTATTTTGCAGGTGGAGGACTAATGAACTTTGCTCTAATCCTTTTCATCTTAGTGATTGTTTCTGGAATCGCTTGGGTTGCTGACAAACTCCACTTTGCCCCGCAAAGACGTTTAGCTGGCATTGACCGTATGCCTCTGTGGCTTGAATACACAGCAGGTTTCTTCCCGGTTATTTGTGCTGTATTTGTATTGCGCTCTTTTATCGCTGAACCATTCAAGATTCCTTCTGGTTCAATGATCCCTACATTACAAATTGGCGACTTTATTTTGGTAAATAAATTTACCTATGGAATTCGTTTGCCAGTACTGAATCAAAAAGTGGTGGACTTGGGTTCGCCCAAGCGCGGTGATGTCGTCGTGTTTCGCTATCCGCGTGATGAGTCAGTGGATTACATCAAGCGCATAGTGGCATTGCCAGGCGATGAAATCACTTATGAAAATAAGCGCTTAACGATCAATGGGCAGCCCTTGCAATATAGTGGCGGTGAGCCGTATCTCGATCCTGAGAATATGCGCTATGCCAAGCGATTTACTGAAACCTTCCCAGCGGACTTGGGCGGCAATCGTCATGACATCCTCAATGATCCAGACCGTCCCGCTGGCGTATTTCCGACAGAGCGTTTTCCAGGTTCTGAATTCTGCCAGTATCAACAGCTAGGTGTGACTTGTAAGGTGCCTCCAGGGCATTACTTTGCGATGGGCGATAACCGTGACAACAGTGCCGACTCTCGCTACTGGGGCTTTGTGCCCGATAAAAATATTGTCGGTAAGGCCTTCTTTGTTTGGTTGAACCTGGGTAATCTTGGCCGTATAGGCGGATTCGAGTAGATATTATGAATGCGCGCGCCGTTATCGAAACTGGACCGCTGCAAGAGCGTCTTGGTTATACCTTCAAGAAGCCTGAGTTGTTAAATCAAGCGCTGACTCATCGTAGTCATAGCAAGAAAAACAACGAGCGCTTGGAATTTCTGGGCGACTCTATTCTGAATTGCGTTGTTGCTGAAATGCTTTATGAACGTTATTCAGATTTGGATGAGGGGGACCTCTCACGCGTACGTGCAAACTTAGTAAAGCAGCAAGCTTTATATGAAATCGCACAAACTTTATCCTTGTCGGATTACTTGCGCTTAGGTGAGGGTGAGTTGAAGAGTGGTGGCTTCCGCCGTCCCTCAATCCTTGCCGATACCCTAGAGGCAGTCACTGGTGCTATCTTTATGGATGGTGGTTTTGAAGCGGCTAAGTCAAGCTTACGTAAGCTGTATTCCATTATCCTGGCACACGTTGATCCTAAAACCTTAGGTAAAGATGATAAAACTCTATTGCAAGAGTGCCTACAAGGTTATCAACTACCGTTACCTACTTATAACGTTACCGGCACTACTGGTGCCGCACACAACCAGCAGTTCGAGGTGGAGTGCTTAATCCCTAGCCATAAGGTGGCCGTAAAAGGCGAAGGTGCTTCACGTCGTGCCGCCGAACAAGCGGCGGCGAAGTTGGCTTTGATTGCGATGCTCAAGGCTTTGCCGCAAGAATCTCGCAAACCCAAGAAAACTCGGTCGGCCAAGAAGAAGGCGGCCAAAAAAGAAGTGACCGAAGAGCAGTTCAATCTTAAGCTGAAGGGCTAATCGTGTTTAGATGCGGCACCATCGCCATTGTTGGGCGTCCTAATATGGGTAAATCAACCCTTCTGAATGCATTAGTTGGGCAGAAGATCAGTATTACCTCCCGGAAGGCGCAAACTACGCGTCACCGTATTTTAGGTATTCAGAATCGCGAAGAGGCGCAGTTCATTTTTATCGATACTCCAGGCTTTCAGACGCGTTTGATGAACACCTTAAATAAGGCGCTCAATCGCACTGTCACGACTGCCTTGCAAGACGTGAATGTCGCTTGCTTCGTGGTTGAGGCTGGTTACTTTGGTGAAGACGATAAGAAGGTATTGAAGTTGCTGCCGGATGACTTACCAGTTGTACTGGTCTTAAATAAGCTGGACTTATTTAACAGCCGCTTTCAGACTCCATCAGAGCGTGACCAAGCTTTGCTTAGCTTTATTAAAGAGATGGCTCGTCCTTGGTATGAACTAGGCGGTCATGAGGACCAGAAGTGTGAGTTTTCTGAAATCGTACCGATGAGCGCTAAGAGTCCTGGTGATATTGAGAGATTATTAGACGTCCTCGAGGGTTATCTGCCTGAGGCCGAAGCTGTTTATGATGGTGACACCATCACAGATCGCAGCGAGCGTTTTTTGGCAGCTGAGATTCTGCGTGAAAAGGTATTCCGCTTTACTGGTGAAGAATTGCCATACACCAGCACAGTAGTAATTGATCAGTTCAAGATGGATGGCAAGATGCGACGCATTGCGGCAACCATTTTGGTTGATCGCGATAGTCACAAGGCAATGATCATTGGTCAAAAGGGTGAGCGTCTGAAGAAGATTTCTACGGATGCCCGCATCGATATGGAAAAGCTCTTTGACGGCAAAGTCTTTTTAGAGACTTGGGTTAAGGTGAAGCGTGGCTGGGCAGATGATCGAGCTGAATTGCGGGCTCAGGGTCTGGAATAAGTTTCATGGCCTCGATTCGCATTGCTGACGAGCCTGCTTTTGTATTGCATAGCATTCCTTATAAAGAGACCAGCTTAATACTAGATGTCTTTACCCGGCAATATGGCCGCATGGCCCTAATTGCCAAGGGTGCGAAGCGCCCACACTCAACACTAAGACCTGTCTTGCAGCGTTTTCAACCACTACTCGTTTCTTGGAGTGGTAAATCAGAGTTACGTACCCTTACGAAGTCAGAGTGGGTTGGGGGTATGCCTTCATTGGTTGGCGATGCTTTGCTTTGTGGCTTTTACCTCAATGAATTACTCGTCAAGTTTTTAGCGCGCGAAGATGATTACGAAAAACTCTACGATCGCTATGCCGAAACCATTAATGCTTTATCGAATCTAGAGTTTGAGTCCAAGGGCTTAGAGGAGATTCTGCGTCCCTTTGAGCTATCGCTCTTGCAGGAGACGGGTTATGCAGCCGCCTTGGATCATTGCGTCGAAACTAATGAGCTACCCCTCGCTCAAGAGCAATACGTATATCAGCCGGAGCGGGGTGTTCGCCCAGTTCAAGTGGATGATCCCGGGCACTGGCCTGTTCTTACTGGTAAATCCCTTTTAGCAATTGCAGCGGGAGATTTCTCGGATCCAGAGACATTGTCTGAGAGTAAGCAATTGATGCGTTTTCTCCTGGGCCTGCATTTACAGGATCAGGTCTTGACGACTCGCCAAATTTTGATTGATTTGAAGAAAATCTAGTAATCTACACAGATGAGTAGCCCCCTAACCCTTGAGCTGGGTATCAATATCGATCACGTTGCCACTTTGCGTAATGCGCGTGGCACAGTCTATCCCGATCCATTGAGGGCGGCAGCTTTGGCTGAAGAGGCAGGCGCAGATCTCATTACCCTGCATTTACGAGAAGATCGTCGTCACATTAAAGATGCAGACTTGCTAGCCTTGCGCCCACTGATTAAAACCCGCATGAATTTAGAGTGTGCAGTAACACCCGAGATGATTGATATCGCATGTAAGGTCAAGCCACATGATGTGTGCCTAGTTCCGGAGAAGCGTGAAGAAGTTACGACAGAGGGTGGCCTAGATGTCTTGGGACATTTTGATGCTGTTAAGGCGGCAACAAAGAAATTAATTGATGCTGGCATTCGGGTATCTCTATTTATTGATCCAGAAGAAAAGCAAATTCAGGCGGCTAAAGATGTTGGCGCAACTGTGGTGGAATTACACACTGGTCGTTACGCTGATTTATCTGGCGCTGATCAGGAAAAAGAACTGGTGCGTATTCGTAAGGCTGCGATATTTGGTAAAAGTATTGGCTTGAGAGTGAATGCGGGTCATGGTTTGCATGAAGGTAATGTCAAACCAGTAGCGGCCATTACTGAATTATCCGAGCTTAATATTGGCCATGCGATTGTTGCTGAAGCCTTATTTAAAGGTTGGCAAAAGGCCATCATCGACATGAAAGCCCTGATGAATCAGGGCCGGGCAAACTCTTAAGAGTTAATAAATACTATTCACAATGATCATCGGCATTGGTACTGACATTCTACAGATTGAGCGCTTACAGGCGGCTTACGATCGCACCAATGGCCGCCTAGCTGAAAAAATTCTGGGGCCAGATGAGATGTTAGTCTTTAAGCACCGACTTGCTAGAAATCACAAGCGCGGTATTGCTTTCTTGGCTACGCGTTTTGCGGCCAAGGAGGCTTTTTCTAAAGCGATTGGACTTGGCATGAGAATGCCAATGACTTGGCGTTCACTACAAACCCTAAATGAGCCGAGTGGCAAGCCAGTCACTTCATATTTGGGTACTTTGGCGCAGTTTATGAAAGAAAAGAACTGGGAAGCTCACGTTACTGTGAGTGATGAACAAGATATGGCAATTGCGCATGTCATTGTTACTCAAAAGTAAATCAAAAATACAGTTGAAATAGAGGAAGAAATGAGCAAGTCAACAATGGCTCCTGGCCCGGTCACCCTAGATGTAGTTGGTCTGGAACTCAATGCAGAAGATCGTCGCCGTATCTTGCATCCACTAACTGGTGGCGTCATTTTATTTGGTAGAAACTTTGCCAATCGTCAGCAACTCACTAAATTAACTACTGCGATTAAGAAGCTCCGCCCCGATGTCTTGATATCGATTGATCATGAGGGCGGTCGAGTGCAACGCGCTAGGACTGACGGCTTTACCCGCCTACCAGCAATGCGCAAATTGGGCGAATTGTGGGGTGCTAAAAATAAATCAAATCATCCTGCTGAATCTGCAGCTATCGCAATGGCTGCAGCAACAGCTTGTGGGTATGTGCTTGCTGCTGAGTTGCGTGCTTGTGGCGTTGACTTCAGTTTTACCCCGGTACTAGATTTAGATTTTGGCCGCAGTGGCGTGATTGGTGATCGATCTTTTAGTCGTGACCCACAAATCGTTTTTGCTTTATCAAAAAGCTTGAATGAGGGTTTACGTCTCGCAGGAATGGCCAACTGTGGCAAGCACTTCCCTGGGCATGGTTGGGCCGAGGCAGATTCGCATGTTGCTATTCCAGTGGATGAACGTTCTTTAAAAGAAATCTTGAATGATGATGCTAAGCCTTATGAGTGGTTGGATTTGAGCTTGGCTTCAGTAATGCCGGCGCATGTAATTTATCCGAAGGTGGATAAGAATCCAGCGGGATTCTCGAAGGTTTGGTTGCACTCTATTCTGCGTCAAGAATTAGGCTTCGAGGGTGTGATCTTTAGTGATGATTTATCTATGGAGGGTGCCAGTGTTGCTGGATCAGTGGTGAAGGGTGCTGAAATGGCCTTAGATGCTGGTTGCGATGCGGTATTAATTTGCAATCGCCCAGACCTTGCAGACCAGTTATTAAGTAAATTAAAGGTGTCAAAAACGAAGCAAGAAGAGTCAAAAGCGCGTTTAAATAAGTTGATGCCGACTGCGCTTGCATTGGGTTGGGATGAGTTGCAAAATGAAGCTGAGTATCAACACGCCATAGGCTTACTTGAGCAGTTAAAGCTGATCGCTTAAAAAATTACCGCGATAAAAAAGCCCGGTATGCCGGGCTTTTTAACATCTGTAGCTATCTAATTAGTTAGCGCGGCTACGGTATTCACCAGTGCGAGTATCGATCTCGATCTTGTCGCCAGTGTTGCAGAACAATGGAACTTGCAATTCATAGCCAGTTGCTAATTTTGCGTTCTTCAATACCTTGCCTGAGCTGGTATCGCCTTTAACTGCTGGTTCTGTGTAAATGATTTCACGAACCAATGAGTTAGGCATTGCTACTGAAAGCGCTTTACCTTCGTAGAACACCACTTCACATGGCATGCTTTCTTCGAGGTAGTTCAATGCATCACCCATGAACTCAGCTTCAACTTCATATTGGTTGTAGTCGCCATCCATAAACACATACATTGGATCTGCGAAATAAGAATAAGTACATTCTTTCTTATCGAGAATCACAACATCAAACTTGTCATCTGCTTTATAAACGCCTTCGTTCGGCGCGCCAGTTAACAAATTCTTAAATTTCATTTTCACAACAGAGGAGTTGCGGCCAGAGCGGCTATATTCGGCCTTTAAAACGACCTGGGCATCAGTACCAATCATGACTACGTTACCAACGCGGAGTTCTTGTGCTGTTTTCATCTTGCTATTCCTGGGGGCAGAGCTAATTTTCTGCGGTTTTTATCAAAGACAAGATTGTAACCGCCTGCAAGCCTTTATTGCTTGGGATTAGGCGACAAAGCGGATTAAACGTGCTGGCAAGCCGCCATCCGCTTGTTTTTTAAGTATATGGGTGCGCCAGTGCTTGGCGTGGGTATTCCAGTCGTTTAAGTCGCCAAACCATTCACTGGGCATTGCCCAGGTCATGGCGGCAATTGTAGCTAGCCTCAACCCTTGGTTGGCCTCCTCTAGATAGAGGTCCAGAAAAGCCGCTAATTTCACTTCATGGGCACGATCTTCTTGAGGGTAGATATGCCAGATGAACGGTTTTCCTGCAAGCTGAGCGCGTACAAAAGAATCTTCTCCTCGCACAATATTGAAGTCACATTGCGATAGCACCCAGTCATATTCATCTTGAGATACAAATGGCATCGAGAGCAGCTGGAGATTGTTGGGTAGGGAAATTGGTTGCTCCCCATAAAGACTGAGTTGCTCAGCATGACCATGGGCAAGCAAGACATCAATCTCTTCACCAAGACGTCCTAAGTCATCCAACCATTTTTTGAGAGGAGCGCCAGGGTAGCAAAAAATACTGATTCTTTTTGTACTGGGACGCAACTTGGCCCATATAGCCTGCAGATCAACAGGAATATTTTTTGCAACAGGATGGCCTTCTGTTGGAATGGGATCCAGTAATAGCCCACCAGTTTCATCCTGAAATCCGGGAAAGAAAAAATATTTCGGAATGCCGTGAGACTGTGGTGAAGCCTTGCCATGAAAGTCGATCACCCAGGGCTCTGCGCTCAAGTATTCCAAATTAATAATGATTGGTTTGATGGGTGCAATGAAGAGGCCAGCTAGGTAACGTTCTGGCAGCTCACAGCCAAAAGCCTCAATCACCACATCGGGTATCTGTACTGGGTGACGAGCATTAGCATAGCTAGCCTCCCATGGCTGCATATTAATTTTTTGCTTAATGGCCGGATCCACTCCGGATGCGAGTAAATTAAGGGTTGGCAGATCATCGCAAAAAATACGGACCTCTTGCCCATGAATGCTTGATAAGCTTCGGGCTAGACGCCAGCAAACACCGGCATCACCATAGTTATCGACGATTTGGCAGAAAATATCCCAACGCATGAGTAATTCGCTTTTCGAAACCCTTCAGCAGGATGTTAAA
>CAITHY010000183.1 GCA_903892315.1 uncultured beta proteobacterium
GTAAAATCACGCAAAATCATGAAATATCTCATGGTGTTGGGTAAAAGGTTGTAAATGCAGGGCCCAAACACTTTTAGGAATTTTTGCCAAGGTAAACATAATGCGTCAAACCTCTCAAATCTCCAAATTAACTAGCTTAAGAGCTGGTTTTGCGGTTCTCTCTATTTTCGCTCTGATCGGCATATCCGGTACTGCTTTTGCTGCTGATGCTGCTCCTATGGCGGCTGCGCCCGAAACTAAAGCAGAAGTTCCAGGCAAACCTAAGGTTGATCTAGCCGCTGGTGAAGCGTTGTATTCAAATGGCGATGCAACTCGTGGCGTAACTGCTTGTATCACCTGCCATGGTCCTAAGGGTCAAAGCGCTATTGGTACATGGCCAAAGCTTTCCGCTCAGCATGCTGCATACCTCACAAAGCAGTTGAAAAACTTTAAAGAAGGTACTCGCGCCAATCCAATCATGATGGGTATGGCAGCGACTTTGACCCCAGAAGATATGCAAAACATTTCAGCTTTCCTAGCTAAACAGCCAATCTCCCAGGGTGTTGCTCAAGATAAAGCATCAATCGCATTGGGCCAAAGTATTTACCGCGGCGGTATAGCAGCAAAAGGCGTTCCAGCTTGTGCTGCTTGCCATAGCCCAACAGGCGCCGGCATTCCTGCTCAGTACCCACTTATTGGCGGTCAATGGGCTGAATACAGCAACGCACAGTTGCTAGCGTTCCGCGAAGGTGTTCGTACCAACAGCAGTCAAATGACAACGATTGCTTCTAAGCTTTCGGATAAAGAAATGAAAGCGGTAGCTGATTACATCGCAGGATTGCATTAATTAGCCAAAGCATTAAAACAAAACCCCGCTACTTTAGCGGGGTTTTTTATTATCTAAAACGTTTGCAAAGGTTTTAAATGCATTCCGATTTCGAATGGTTAGTTTGGTAAAACAGTTTCGGAAGAAAATAAGTCGGCCGTTTTTTCGCGAGCACGAATAACGTAAGCTTTTTTGCCATCAACCATAATCTCTGCAGGTTTGGGGCGTGTATTGTAGTTGGAGGCCATCACAAAACCATATGCGCCGGCTGACAGAATGGCAAGCAGATCACCTTCTTCTATTGCAAGATGACGATCTCTGCCTAGCCAGTCGCCAGATTCGCAAACAGGGCCAACGATGTCATAGGTCAAGGCTTTTGCCACTTTCTTTTCTACGGGCACTATTCCATGGTGTGCTTCATAAAGGGCGGGGCGCATCAGTTCTGTCATTGCAGCATCAACGATGCAGAAGTTCTTTTCAGCACCAGGCTTTAAATACTCTACCGTTGTCAGTAGCACGCCAGCATTTCCTACCAATGACCTACCTGGCTCAAGTACAACGTCTAGGTGACCAAAACCACGCTCAGCCACTCGATTCAATAAGGTGTTTGTAAATTCAGTAATGTCCGGCGGAGTTTCATCGCTATAAGAAATTCCAAGACCACCACCTAGATCGAGATGGTGAATCACAATGCCTTCCTTCTTTAGTTGCGCGACAAGATCTAAGACTTTATCCAGAGCATCTAAATACGGGGCGGTCGTGGTGATCTGCGAACCAATATGGCAGTCAATACCGACAACATCAATTTGAGAAAGTTGTGATGCTTCACGATAGGTTTTTAAAACCTCGTGATACGCAATACCAAATTTATTGCCCTTTAGTCCAGTAGAAATATAAGGGTGGGTTTGCGCATCTACATCAGGATTGACACGCAAAGAAATTGGGGCGCGGCAATGGAGTTCAGTTGCTACGCGGTTAATCTTATGTAGTTCGGCAATCGATTCTACGTTGATGCATTTAACACCTGCTTTGAGGGCTGTAGCAATTTCAGCCGCAGATTTACCTACGCCGGCAAATACGAGACTTTTTGGATCTGCGCCAATTGCTAATGCACGGGCCAACTCACCACCGCTGACTAAATCAAACCCAGCCCCTAGTTTTTTAAAGCAATCAATCACAGCTAAATTGCTATTGGCTTTCATCGCATAGTGCACGCGAGCACGACGTTTGCCTTGTTGATCAACACAAGCTTTGTCATATGCTTGATAAGCTTCAGTGAGCGCTTTTTTGCTATAGATGTACAGCGGCGTACCAAATTCCTTCGCTAAATCTACGAGTGGAATTTCTTCGGCATACCAATTGCCATCGCGTTCGGTAAATCCAGATAATTTAGGAAGGGGGATTGCTTTGCTTGTCATTACTTGGCCGATGAAGAATTGCTTGGGCTGGCAGAGGTTTGAGGTGGGTATAGTTTGCCTTTGGGTTCCGGCTCTGTAGGAGCTGGGGGAACTGGGGGCACATTTGGCATATATAGCGGTCCTCTTACCCCACACCCAACAAGGGATATTAGAAGGCTAAGGCAGAGGGTTCTATTAAGAATCGCTATCATGAATGTCTCTAAAACGAATGATTGAATATAGCATGCAGGACTCCGGTATGAATCCAAACAACTCAGGCGTAGAAACCATTGATGACAAGCAGTTTTACCAATTAGGAAGCAATTTATTGCATTCCATAGAGGTGGCGCTAGAGACTGCGGACGAAGCATTGGACCTCGACCTGGATATTGAGCGCCAAGGTGGGAACGTTATCAATATTCGTTTTAAGGATAAGAGCGTCATTGTGGTCAATACTCAGCCGCCTTTGCATGAGATTTGGGTTGCTGCCAAATCCGGTGGATATCACTATCGCTGGGCTGGTACGTTGGCACAACCCTTGTGGCTTGATACCAAAACCGGAAAAGAGCTACTGAGCGACTTGACTGAGTTTGCGAGCGCTCAGGCTGGTCAAGCAGTCAAGATTGGCTTAATTTAAGCTGCGCCAGTAGCGCTTAAAGTTTCTAACACTTGTGCATCATCTACGCTTTTAATCTGGGCTTTACCAATTTTTTCTAAAACGACGTAACGGATTTGCCCACCCTCAGTTTTTTTATCAACTTGCATGAGTTCCATGTAGCGTCCCGCCCCAAAGTTTGGCGGTGTAATTGGTAAATTCATGGATTGGATGATTTTGGTGAGGCGCTGGACATCTGCGTCGCTAATGTAATTAAGTCGACGTGACAAATCTGCTCCCATCACCATGCCGCATCCGACAGCTTCACCATGTAACCATTCACCATAACCCATACCTGCTTCAATTGCGTGGCCAAAGGTATGACCAAAATTAAGGGTTGCACGAATACCGCCCTCTCTTTCATCTGCAGAAACCACTGCAGATTTAATTTCACAGGAGCGTAAGACAGCGTGACCCATTGCTTCTGTATCGCAGGCTAGCAGCGTTGTTGCATTGGATTCGATCCAATCTAAAAACTGGGCATCTGCAATAGCACCATGCTTTACCACTTCAGCAAGACCGGCAGATAACTCTCTTGGAGGCAGAGTCTTTAAGGTATTGAGATCGGCAATCACAGCGACCGGCTGATGAAAGGCCCCAATCATATTTTTACCTAGCGGATGATTGATACCAGTTTTACCGCCAACAGAAGAATCCACTTGGGCAAGTAAGGAGGTGGGTACTTGGATAAAGCGAATGCCCCGCATAAAGCTGGCTGCAGCAAATCCAGTCATATCGCCTATAACACCACCCCCTAAAGCAACCAACATAGTGTGGCGATCAGCGCCAAACTTTAAAAGGTCATCAAAAATTAGCTGAAGATTTTTCCAGTCTTTGTATGACTCGCCATCAGGTAGAACAATCGTTCTAACGGACTTGCCAAAGGTACTTAGCGTTTTAGTCAGGCGCTCGGCGTAGAGGGGGGCAACCGTGGTGTTGCTAACGATGTAAATAGAGGTTGCTTTTTCACAGGCTTTAAATAAGCTTGCTTGATCAATGAGATCCGTACCAATATAAATTGGATAACTGCGATTACCGAGATCAACTTCAAGTGTTTTCATCATAGTGCCAATGTATTTAAGCGGAAAGTTCAAGCTGCATTACCAGGGTGTTGACTAGTTGATTAACACTGGGCTTACCAGTCTCAATAACGTAGTCAGCTATTTCGCGATACAGAGGATCGCGAATGGCATATAGATTTTCTAAAATCTTTTTGGCATCACCATTTTTTAATAGGGGGCGACCTTCGCCACCTTTGGTGCGATGCCAAAGTTCAATGGGGTTTGCGTGAAGATAAATCACAGTGCCACGCTCACTTAATGCCTGGCGATTTTCTGGCGAGAGAACAGCGCCTCCACCGGTCGCCAAAATAATATCTTGCTCGGCAGTAATTTCGCGGATAGCTTGCGCCTCTCGTTTGCGAAATCCTTCCTCACCTTCCATTTCAAAAATGACGGGGATTTTTACGCCGCAGCGCTCTTCAATCACATGGTCGGCATCTAGAAAGCGGCGCCCTAATTTTTTTGCTAATACTTTACCGACGGTCGACTTCCCGGCGCCCATGAGGCCGATCAGAAAGATATTGTTTGTCGAAGAGTTCACCCTTTGATTTTATTAGGGTTTGTCGAGAACGGTCGGGGTTAAGAAGACCAATAGCTCAGTTTTGTCTTGCAATTTGGATTTATGGCGAAAAAAATGACCAATGAGGGGTATATCGCCTAATAGCGGTATTTTGACTTCGTCTTCCCGCTCGATTGTTTGGAAGATGCCGCCAATGATGGCCGTTCCCCCATTCTCAACGGTGACTTCTGAGCTCAGGCTTTTGGTATCAATCGCATAACCTTGCTCGGTTTTCATGCCTACAGTGTCTTTATTGATACCCACTAGCATTGAAATCTTTCCATCTGGATGGATTTTTGGCAGAACCTCTAGGCGCAGGTTTGCCTTCCTAAATTGCAATTTGCTGCCATTTTGGTTGGAGGTTTGGTAGGGCAGTTCTGTACCTTGCTCAATGGTTGCCTTTACCTGGTCGCCAGTCATGATGCGAGGATTGGAAAGAATTTTCCCTTGGCCTTCGGATTCCAGTGCAGAGAGTTCTGCCTGAATAATGCGACTGGCATTTTTTGAAACTAGGGTTGCGGCTATCGTTGCCGGGTTAAAGCCACTTAACCCGGCGCCACCAAGATCCATGCCTCCAATCAATTTGTGATCTGTGTTGTCCTTGGCACTATTATTGCCTTGATATCCCAGCTTGACCCCTAGCTCACGGGCAAAACGTTCATCAGCCTCGACTATTCGTGCCTCTATGAGGATTTGCCTTGGGCTATTAATGTGGTCTCCACCAAAGGGAAGGGCCGCGTCTTCACGTCGGAATTTCTGAAAGGCTTGGATTTCTGCATGGGGCCCAATCCAGTAGATTTCTCCGTTACGCACGAGTCGTAAACCGCGGCTGGCCAGAATGGAGTGAAGGGCAGTTTGCCAAGAGGTATTTCTCAGATCTACAGAAATCTTGCCTTTAATGGATTCACTTAATAAAAAATTCGTATTGCCCAATTTCGCCATGGTCTCTAAAAGTTCCGTTAATTCAATATCAGTAAATTGCAGGCTAATAGGGGTTAAGAAATGATTTTGTGAGGGTGCATTACCACCTGCGGTATTGCTCGATAAAAGCATCAATACAGCCAAGCAAGAGGTGATCAGTTTTAAGTATTTCTGGGTGTCATTGAGGTTGATCTTCATTCGCTTTTTGAGGTCCTCAGAACCACAGATTTGCCCTGGGGATGGGTGAGGGTTACCAGTCCTTTTTCAATATTGCTTAGGCGCCACTCCCCTAGAACCTGTGCCCCCCTTTCATAAGTAAGATGGCTCTTCCCCGTATGAAAATAGGCTTGCTGGGTATTGCCCATTTGCGAAGTGCCCAGGTAGCGCCAGCGGCGTAACTCGGACTCATGATTGGGTGCTTGCGGCCTGCTAAGAACCCTTGTTTCAGTCTTCCTTTCATTCAAAGAGTGAATACTTACTTCTATTTCATCAATTGCAACATATAGCTCATCTTGATCCTGTTGAATTTGATCACGCATTGATAGCATTTCCTTTTTTAATTCAGAGATCTGCTGTTGAGATAGCGCCAAAGCATTTTGGGAGTCGTTATTGAGTGAGGTGTAGGCAGCAAAAAGTGCAATAGCGGCTGCCAGCAAAATGCCAATGAGGACGATTGGGAGCGCAATTGCTTGGATTGAATTTCTGATCTGATTAGGGCTTAAGGATCCTGCAAAAGGATTGCCCCCGCTTTGGTTTGGGGCTTGAGGTGGAGGGCTTTGTTGGGGAGGGGGTTTGCGTATTCCGTAGGGATCGAGAATGGCTGGATCATCGCCAAGATCACTCAGAATTTCGTCAAAAGATTGGCTAGAAATATGGCGTGCGGGCATGCCCCTATTCTTCTGTTTTGAGTGCCGAAAATCCATCAGCCGAGATTGAACCCAGCGTCAGAAATTGGAACTTGTCTATGAGTCGAACAAGGGTTTTGGAGCTTTTAGGGAAATTGTATAAGCACCCTATAATTTGGATATATGGCCTTACCTCCAAAAGACAAGCCGCCGCTGAATCAGCGTCCTATTCGTCCGTCCGATAGACGTCCTCGGAATTCACGAGTTGAGTCTGGCTTGCCGCGCAAAACTTCTAGTAATCCATTGGTAAAGGCTTTGCTGATCATTGGCGTAGTTTTTGCTTTGGTGGTCACGCTTTTGATGGGTTATGCATTCTTGGTTGCAAAGCCCAATCTTCCCAAGATCTCGGCCTTAACTGATTACAACCCTAAGACTCCTCTACGCATCTATACGGCAGACAAAGTGTTGATTGGTGAGTTTGGTGAAGAGCGTCGTAAGGTCACCCCGTTAAATGAAATTCCTTTAAGCATGCGTCATGCTGTTTTAGCGATTGAAGATGATCGCTTCTACTCTCATGGTGGTGTGGACTACGTAGGTATCTTGCGGGCTGCGGTAACCAATTTACGGGGACATCTCTCGCAAGGGGCCTCAACCATCACCATGCAGGTAGCTCGGAATTTCTTCCTTAGTAATGAGAAAACCTTTAGCCGCAAAATTTATGAGGTGCTCCTGGCTTGGGAGATTGAGTCTCAGCTAACTAAAGACAAAATCTTAGAAATCTATATGAACCAAATTTTCTTGGGTCAGAGGGCGTTTGGATTTTCTAGTGCTGCGCAGATTTACTTTGGTATAGATCTAAAGGACATTACGATTGCTCAATCAGCCATGTTAGCTGGCTTACCAAAAGCGCCGTCGGCCTACAACCCTGTGAGCAATTTCCGCCGTGCCAAGATTCGTCAAGAGTACATTCTTCAGCGCATGCGCGATCTGGGTTACATCACGCCAGAAGAATATCAAAAGGCTATGGTTGAAGAATTGCATATTCGGGGTCTGGGCAATGAGTTTGCAGTTCGTGCTGATTTCCCTGCTGAAATGGTGCGTCAATTACTGTTCACACAGTATGGCGAGGCAATCTACTCACAAGGGATTGAAGTCTACACGACCATCCTGAAGGCAGATCAAGATGCGGCCTATAAAGCAGTTCGCCGTGGAATTTTTGAATATGACTTGCGTCATGCTTATCGTGGTCCAGAGGGTTTTATTGATCTTCCTGAAGATTCCGTGAAACGCCAGCGTGCGATTGATGAGGCATTGCTTGCTTACCCACAGTTAGATGATTTGCAGTCTGGTGTTGTACTTGATGTGAAGCCAAAAGAAATGCAAGTCATGATTTCTACAGGAGACACCATCACCATTAAAGGTGAAGGTATGAAGTTGGCGGCGGCCTCTATTACTGATAGCACTCAACCCAAAAAACGCTTGCGTCCGGGCGCTATAGTACGTTTGCTGTCGGACGGGGGAGTTTGGAAGTTAGCGCAACTCCCGCAAGTCGAGGCTGCTTTTGTGTCCATGAATGCAGAGACTGGTGCGATTTTGTCATTAGTGGGTGGCTTTGATTTCCGTCGTAACCAATTCAACCATGTGACACAAGCTTTGCGTCAGCCAGGCTCCTCATTTAAGCCATTTATCTATGCTGCGGCCCTTGAAAAGGGCTTTACCCCAAGCACGATGGTCAACGACGCACCTTTATCGATTGGCGGCATGGAGACTGGTAGTCAGGCCTGGGAGCCAAAAAACTACGATGGTAAATACGATGGCATGATGCGCTTGCGCAATGCCTTGGCAAAATCAAAGAACTTGGTTTCAGTTCGCATCATTCGCGCCATCGGCCCTTCTTATGCCCAGGAATTTATCCAGCGTTTCGGCTTTGAACCAGAAAAGCACCCCCCTTATTTAACAATGGCTTTGGGCGCGGGTTCTGTCACACCATTGCAAATGGCTTCTGCCTATAGCGTGTTTGCGAATGGTGGCTATCGTGTAGATCCATTTTTAATTGACAAGATGGTGGACTCTAAGGGAACTGTCATGTTTGAAGCAAAGCCTACGCATGCGGGTGAAGATGCGCCTCGTGTATTGGATGCTCGCACTGCATTTGTTATGGATAGCATGCTGCAAGAGGTTACTAAGACAGGTACTGCAGCCTCGGCGCGTGGCAAGTTGGGACGTAGCGACATTGCAGGTAAAACAGGCACAACGAATGATTCACACGATGCCTGGTTTGCTGGCTATAACCCCAAAGTGGTTGCGATTGCATGGATTGGTTTTGATAAGCCTGCGAGTTTAGGTGATCGAGAGACGGGTGGCGGACTTGCCTTACCTATGTGGATTTCTTACATGGCGACCGCATTAAAAGATAGCCCTCAGATCTCACGCGAAGTGCCAAGCGGTGTAACGCAAGTGGATGGCGACTGGTTTATTCCAGAATTCTCTACCAATGGCGGTGTGCGCGAACTGCAATAGTTCGTTTTCAACATGGCACGGCAAGCGCGCACAGTAGTACCAGGCCAAGCAATGCATGTGATGGTCCGCGGCAATAATCGTGAAACCATTTTCTTTACCGATGAAGACCGTCGTACTTATTTAGAGTGGTTGCGTGAAGCTGCCAGGCAGTTTGGTTGTGCTGTGCATGCGTTTGCTTTAATGCCCAACCACGTGCATGTGCTCATGACCCCCCAAAGTGAAGATTCACTTGCTAAAACAATGCAATCTCTTGGTCGGCGTTATGCACAATATTTCAATCAACAGCACCACCGCTCTGGAACCATTTGGGAGGGGCGATATCGCTCTTCTTTGATCGACCCAGATTATTTTTTACGCTGTCAGCGTTATATTGAGCTTAATCCAGTGAGATCTGGATATGAATCCAATCCCCAAAGCTCTACCTGGACCAGTTTTGCAACCCATATTGGGGGGAACGCAGAGCCTTGGTTGGTAGATCATCAGCACTTTTGGAGCCTGGGTAACACCCCTTTTGAGAGGCAGATGGGTTGGGCGAATTTTGTAAAAGAGGGTGCCCCACACTGGGAAGACCGCCAAATTACGGAATCTTTATTGCGTTCCAAGCCGTGGGTGAGTGATATTTACGCCAAAAAGCTCTTTAAGGATGCTCCAGAGCTTGCATTAATTCGTCATCGTGGTCGTCCTAGAAAAATTAATTCAGTAAATTCAATAGCTTAGATAAAAAACAGTTTTCCTACGGTTGAAATAGGGCGTTGAATATTTCGACTCTGTCCCCATATATGGAATTCATATTGGTGCGACATCTAAATAAATGGGACAGACTCATTTTATTTCTATTGCATCGGTGTGGGTATTCACCTATATTGGATCCTCCAAAAGTAATTAGGCCTTTGTCGCCCCCCGGAAATACTATGACTACAAAATTAAACACAGATCTTCGCCCTATCGCTCAAGGTTTATATGACCCTAATAATGAGCATGACGCTTGCGGCGTAGGATTCGTTGCACATATCAAAGGCAAGAAATCTCATGAGATCGTTTCTCAGGGTTTGCAGATTCTTGAGAATTTAGACCATCGGGGAGCGGTTGGTGCTGATCCGTTAATGGGCGATGGCGCCGGTATCTTGATTCAGATCCCAGATACTTTGTATCGCGAAGAAATGGCTAAGCAAGGTGTGACTTTGCCACCATTGGGTGAGTATGGCGTTGGCATGATTTTCTTGCCCAAAGAACATGCATCACGTCTGGCATGTGAACAAGAATTGGAGCGCACAGTTCGTTTAGAGGGTCAGGTGGTTTTAGGTTGGCGAGATGTTCCGGTAGATGTGAAATTGCCGATGTCGCCAACTGTTCAAATGACAGAGCCATTTATTCGTCAAATTTTTATTGGCCGTGGCCGCGACATCATGACTACTGATGCGCTCGAGCGTAAGTTGTATGTGATTCGTAAAACAGCAAGTCATGCAATTCAAGATTTGCATCTCCAGCATGGCAAAGAATATTTCGTTGCTTCAATGTCGGCTAGAACCATTGTTTATAAGGGTTTACTGTTAGCCAATCAAGTGGGTGCTTATTACCAAGACTTACTAGATAAGCGCACAGTATCAGCGCTTGCATTGGTACATCAGCGCTTCTCCACCAACACTTTCCCTGCTTGGGAATTGGCGCATCCATATCGCATGATTGCGCACAATGGCGAGATCAACACCGTTAAAGGTAACGTCAATTGGGTTAATGCTCGTGAAGGTGCTATCAGCTCCCCAGTGCTTGGCGATGATTTGCAAAAACTCTGGCCATTAATTTACCCAGGTCAGTCTGACACCGCATGTTTTGATAACTGCTTGGAGTTATTGGTGATGTCAGGCTATCCATTGGCTCAAGCCATGATGATGATGATTCCTGAGGCATGGGAACAGCATGCATTGATGGATGACAATCGCCGCGCCTTCTATGAATATCACGCAGCAATGATGGAGCCATGGGATGGCCCTGCGGCGATGGCATTTACAGATGGGCGTCAAATTGGCGCAACTTTGGATCGCAATGGTTTGCGTCCTGCGCGTTATTACGTAACCGATGATGATTTAGTCATCATGGGTTCTGAGGCTGGTGTGCTGCCAATTCCTGAAAGCAAGATCGTTCAAAAATGGCGTTTGCAACCAGGCAAGATGTTTATGATCGACATGGAACAAGGCCGCATCATTGACGACATTGAATTAAAGGATGCGGTATCTAAGGCTAAGCCATATAAGAGTTGGATCGACGCAGTTCGTGTGAAGTTGGATGAAGTTGATGCCAGCAAGGCAGACTTGATCGATGAGAAAACGAATATTCGACCAGCGGCTAAATTATTAGATCGTCAACAGGCATTTGGTTATACACAAGAAGACATCAAATTCTTGATGGCTCCAATGGCCATGAATGGTGAAGAGGCTATTGGTTCAATGGGTAATGACAGCCCATTGGCTGTTCTTTCAAATAAGGACAAGCCTTTATATAACTACTTTAAGCAATTATTTGCGCAGGTGACCAATCCTCCAATCGACTCGATTCGCGAGAATATGGTGATGTCTTTGGTTTCTTTCATTGGACCTAAGCCTAATTTATTGGATACCAATAACATCAACCCTCCAATGCGCTTGGAAGTTAGTCAGCCCATTTTGGATTTTGATGACATCACCAAGATTCGCCACATTGGTCACTACACCAACGGCAAGTTCCGTTCTTATGAGTTGGATATTTGTTATCCAGCCTCATGGGGCAAAGCTGGCATTGAAGCTCGTTTAGCCTCTTTGTGCGCTGAAGCTGCAGATGCCGTACGTTCCGGCTACAACATTTTGATCGTGAGCGATCGTCAGGTGGACGAGAAGCATGTCGCAATTCCAGCTTTGTTAGCCACTTCTGCCATTCATCAGCATTTGGTACAAAAAGGTTTGCGTACTAGTGTTGGTTTAGTGGTTGAAACTGGCAGCGCACGTGAGACTCATCACTTTGCACTCTTGGCTGGTTATGGTGCAGAAGCCATTCATCCATACCTCGCTATGGAAACCTTGGCTGAAATGGCCAAGGGATTGTCTGGCGATTTATCAGCTGAAAAAGCAGTGAAGAACTTTGTCAAAGCGGTCGGTAAAGGTCTGCAAAAGGTCATGTCCAAAATGGGCATCTCTACTTATATGTCCTATACCGGCTCACAGATTTTTGAGGCGATTGGTTTAAATCACGACATCATTGATCAATACTTCAAAGGCACTCCATCAAACGTTGGTGGTATTGGCATATTTGAGGTAGCCGAAGAAGCATTGCGCATGCATACAGCTGCATTTGGTAACGACCCAGTGTTAACCAATATGCTTGATGCTGGTGGTGAATATGCTTTCCGTATTCGTGGCGAGAACCATATGTGGACTCCAGACACGATTGCGAAGTTACAACACTCCACACGTATTGGTGCTGAGAAGGGTTATCAGACTTATAAAGAGTACGCCAATATCATCAATGATCAAACCAAGCGTCAAATGACTTTGCGTGGTTTGTTTGAATTCAAGATTGATCCAGCAAAAGCGATTCCATTGGATGAAGTGGAGTCTGCAAAAGAAATCGTGAAGCGTTTTGCAACGGGCGCGATGTCTTTGGGCTCAATCTCTACTGAGGCTCATGCTACTTTGGCCATCGCTATGAACCGTATTGGCGGCAAGTCCAATACGGGTGAGGGTGGCGAAGATCCAAATCGCTATGTAAACGAACTCAAAGGTATTCCAATCAAGAAGGGCGAGACCTTAGCCAGCATCTTGGGTAGCGATGTGGTTGAAGCCAATATCCCATTATTGGATGGCGACTCATTGCGCTCCAGGATTAAGCAGGTTGCCTCTGGTCGGTTTGGCGTGACTACGGAGTACTTACGCTCTGCCGATCAGATTCAGATCAAGATGGCCCAAGGCGCTAAGCCTGGTGAGGGTGGTCAATTGCCTGGCGGCAAGGTTTCCGATTACATCGGTAAGTTGCGTTTCTCTGTGCCTGGCGTGGGTTTGATTTCTCCCCCTCCGCATCATGACATTTATTCGATTGAAGATATTGCTCAATTGATTCATGACTTGAAGAACGTCAATCCAAAGGCGGATGTCTCTGTGAAGTTGGTATCGGAGGTGGGTGTTGGAACGATTGCTGCTGGTGTGGCAAAAGCTAAGGCAGACCACGTTGTGATCGCGGGTCATGATGGCGGTACTGGCGCATCTCCACTGTCTTCAATCAAGCACGCTGGCTCCCCATGGGAATTGGGCTTGGCTGAAACTCAGCAAACATTGGTGCTTAATGGTTTGCGCAGTCGTATCCGTGTTCAGGCCGATGGTCAAATGAAAACAGGCCGTGACGTAGTCATCGGTGCCTTATTGGGCGCAGATGAGTTTGGCTTTGCGACAGCTCCATTGGTAGTTGAAGGTTGCATCATGATGCGTAAGTGTCATTTGAATACTTGCCCAGTTGGTGTTGCTACTCAAGATCCAGAGCTGCGCAAGAAATTCTCAGGCAAGCCTGAGCATGTGGTGAACTTCTTCTTCTTTATCGCTGAAGAAGCCCGCGAGATCATGGCCCAACTTGGTATTCGTAAGTTTGATGACCTCATTGGTCGCGTAGATTTGTTAGATACCCGCCAAGGTATTGAAAACTGGAAAGTCCATGGCTTGGATTTCAGCAAGATTTTTGCTGAACCACAAGTTGCTCCTGAAGTTCCACGTTATCAGGTATTAACCCAGGATCATGGCTTGGCCAGTGCGCTTGACAATATCTTGATCGAGAAGAGTGAGCCTGCATTAGAGCGTGGCGAGAAGGTTTCCTTCATTGTTCCGGTAAAGAACGTGAACCGTACTGTTGGCGCAATGCTCTCGGGCGAAGTCGCACAGCGTTATGGGCATGCTGGTTTGCTTGATGACACCATTCATATTCAATTGAATGGCACAGCCGGTCAAAGCTTCGCTGCCTTCTTGGCACGAGGCATTACATTGGATTTAGTCGGTGATGGCAATGACTACGTTGGCAAAGGATTATCAGGTGGTCGTGTGATTGTTCGTGCTCCTCATGAGTTCCGTGGCGATACTGCCAAGAACATCATTGTTGGAAATACTGTTCTCTACGGTGCAATTGCTGGCGAAGCTTTCTTCAATGGCGTAGCTGGCGAGCGTTTCGCAGTTCGTAATTCTGGCGCCACAACGGTTGTTGAGGGTACTGGTGACCACGGTTGCGAGTATATGACTGGTGGAACGGTGGTTGTGTTGGGCTCGACAGGTCGTAACTTTGCCGCAGGTATGAGTGGTGGTATTGCTTACGTTTATGACGAAGATGGCTTGTTCGATAAGCGTTGCAACACCAGTATGGCTACTTTGGAAAAGGTGTTGCCATCTGCTGAGCAGATTGCCAAGATGCCGAAGTCTGAATGGCATGCTCCTGTCGATGTCAAAGACGGTGGCGAGCGTTTGACGGATGAGCAAATTTTGAAGGGTTTGATTGAGCGTCATTTCCGTCACACTGGCTCTGAGCGTGCAAAAGCGCTCTTGGCCGATTGGGACAATGCCCGCAGACGTTTTGTGAAGGTTCTCCCAACCGAGTACAAACGTGCCCTAGGTGAGTTATGGGAAAAAGCTCAGAACAAAACTGTTACGGCATAAGCCGCTTAATTATTAATAAAGACATTAAGTAAAGATACTAAGGATTCGATATGGGTAAGGTCACTGGATTTATGGAGTTTGAGCGCGTCGGCGAGACGTACGAAGCGCCGGTTAAACGCCTCCATCATTACAAAGAGTTTGTTGCAGCATTAACTGATGACGAAGCCAAAGTTCAGGGCGCTCGCTGCATGGATTGCGGCATTCCGTTTTGCAATAATGGCTGCCCAGTTAACAACATCATTCCCGATTTCAATGACTTGGTATTTCACGATGACTGGAAGAATGCTTTAGACGTTTTGCAATCAACCAATAACTTCCCAGAATTTACTGGCCGTATTTGCCCAGCGCCTTGCGAGGCTGCTTGCACCCTTGGAATTAACAGCACTGCTGTGGGCATTAAATCTATTGAGCACGCCATCATTGATAAGGGTTGGGAAAATGGCTGGGTTAAGCCACAACCAGCAAAGACTAAGACCGGTAAAAAAGTAGCGGTTGTAGGTGGCGGCCCAGCAGGTATGGCAGCGGCACAACAATTAGCTCGCGTTGGTCATGATGTGACTGTGTTTGAAAAGAATGATCGTGTTGGTGGTTTATTGCGTTACGGCATTCCTGATTTCAAAATGGAAAAGTGGTTGATTGATCGCCGCGTTGAGCAGATGCAAGCTGAAGGCGTGAAGTTTGAGACAGGTGTTTTCGTTGGTAAAGAAGCGATTGGTGCGGAAGTAAAAAATTATTCCAATAAGACAGTTTCTCCTGAGCAGTTGATGAAGGATTTTGATGCGGTGGTCATTACTGGTGGTGCAGAGCAGCCACGTGATTTGCCGGTTCCAGGTCGTGAATTGGCAGGCGTGCACTATGCATTGGAATTCTTGATTCCACAGAATAAGGAAAATGCTGGCGACTTCAAAAATGAAATTCGTGCAACCGATAAGCATGTCGTTGTTATAGGTGGCGGTGATACAGGATCAGATTGCGTTGGTACATCCAATCGTCACGGCGCAACCAAGATTACTCAGTTTGAATTACTCCCGCAGCCGCCAGAAGAAGAAAACAAGCCTTTGGTATGGCCATATTGGCCAACGAAGTTGCGCACATCTTCTTCTCATGAAGAAGGTTGCGATCGTGACTGGTCCGTAGGAACCAAACGTTTTGAAGGTAAAAACGGCAAAGTTGAGAAGCTGATCGGTGTTCGTTTGGAGTGGAAAGATGGCAAGATGACAGAAATGCCAAACTCAGAATTTGAGATTAAGGCAGATTTGGTGCTCCTGGCTATGGGTTTTGTGTCCCCAGTTCAGCAGGTATTAAATGCGTTTGGCGTGGAGAAAGATGCTCGTGGTAATGCAAAAGCAACTGTAGATGGTCAAAATGCCTACCAAACGAACGTTCCCAAGGTATTTGCTGCTGGCGATATGCGTCGCGGACAATCTTTGGTGGTTTGGGCAATTCGTGAGGGTCGTCAATGCGCCCAGGCAGTAGACCAGTATTTAATGGGGTCATCTGTTTTACCCCGATAATATCGGGGATATGAACATTAGCCAGCCAAACTCATCGGATGTAAGTCAGCAAGCGGCAGGTGAAGTTGTCGTCTCTATTAAAGACGTCGACTTTTCCTATGCTCCAGGTGAGCGGCAGATTCTGTCGGGGCTCAACATGGAGTTTCGTCGCGGCCAAGTAGTCGCTGTCATGGGTGGTTCCGGATGTGGCAAGACCACTATCCTTCGTTTGATCGGCGGGCAATTTAATGCTCAATCAGGTCAAGTGCTATTTGAAGGTCAAGATATTGGCAAGATGAATGGTGCCCAGTTGATGGCTGCACGTCGTCGCATGGGTATGCTTTTTCAGTTCGGCGCATTGTTCACTGATCTCAGTGTTTTTGAAAACGTTGCTTTTCCACTGCGCGAACATACCGATCTCAGCGAAGAACTATTGCACTCCTTAGTGCTCATGAAGTTGAATGCAGTGGGTTTGCGTGGCGCGCGCGATCTAATGCCATCACAAATTTCTGGGGGCATGGCAAGACGCGTTGCCCTTGCCAGAGCAATTGCCCTAGATCCACCACTCATCATGTATGACGAGCCATTTGCTGGTTTGGATCCTATTTCTCTTGGCATTACAGCGCGCTTAATTCGAGATCTGAATAACGCCCTGGGAGCCACGAGTTTATTGGTTACCCATGATGTTGAAGAGACTTTTGCAATTGCTGATTATGTGTATTTCATTGCGAATGGCCGCATTGGCGCAGAAGGCACTCCTGAAGAATTGAGCCACTCAATCGATCCTTTTGTTAGGCAATTTTTAGACGCAGCACCAGATGGCCCGGTGCCATTCCATTACCCGGGAAAAAGTTTGGAAGAAGATTTTGGAGTGACTACGTCATGACCGCGCTTCTAAATCGGTTTGGTGATCTTGGATTTTTTGTGCGTCGCAATCTAAGTAGTCTTGGTTTGGCTGCTCGCATGTTTGTAGCAGTGATCGCACGCTCAGGATTCTTGCTCAAAAGACCGCGCTTGGTGATTGATCAAATTCTGTTTGTTGGCAATCATTCTTTTGTGATCATTGCAGTCTCGGGATTATTTGTTGGCTTTGTTTTGGGTTTGCAGGGTTACTACACCTTAAATCGTTATGGCTCAGAGCAAGCGCTTGGCCTATTGGTTGCCCTCTCCTTAACGCGTGAGTTGGGTCCTGTCATCACTGCTTTATTGTTTGCCGGTAGAGCGGGCACCTCCTTAACTGCAGAAATTGGCCTTATGAAGGCTGGCGAGCAACTCACTGCTATGGAAATGATGGCAGTTGATCCCTTAGGGCGCGTGATTGCGCCGCGTCTTTGGGCAGGCATTATTTCAATGCCAATCTTGGCAACTATATTTACAGCAGTTGGCGTGCTGGGGGGCTACCTAGTTGGCGTGCCTTTGATTGGAGTTGACTCAGGTGCCTTCTGGTCGCAGATGCAGGGCGGAGTGGATCTGTTTTCGGATATCGGCAATGGCTTAATTAAAAGTATGGTGTTTGGTGTGGCGGTAACGTTTATTGCTCTTTATCAGGGCTATGAATCTAAGCCTACGCCAGAAGGTGTTTCGCAAGCAACCACCCGTACAGTGGTGATCTCTTCTTTATCGGTTTTAGCATTAGATTTCTTGCTAACCGCGATGATGTTCTCAAATTAGAAAGAATAAACTGAGGCTCTTATGAGAAAAAGTGCAATTGATGTTTGGGTAGGAATTTTTGTTGCCATGGGTTTATTGGCGGCTCTATTTCTCGCACTGAAGGTTGGCAATATGAATGCAGTGTCGTTTGCGCCAACGTATAAGATTTCTGCACGCTTTGATAATATCGGTGGGCTCAAGCCTCGCGCACCAGTGAAAAGTGCCGGTGTAGTGGTTGGCAGAATTGCCAATATTTCCTTCGATGACAAAACTTATCAAGCAACAGTGGTAATGACTATTGAAGACTCCTATAAGTTTCCGAAGGATTCTTCGGCAAAGATTTTGACATCGGGTTTATTAGGTGAGCAATACATCGGTCTTGAGGCGGGCGGCTCGGATGATATGTTGACCAATGGCGAAAAGATTGCGCAGACACAATCGGCCATTGTTTTAGAAAATTTGATTAGCCAGTTCCTCTATAACAAAGCAGCAGATAGCGGTCAAGAAAAGGGCGCAGCAAAATGATCTTGCTGGTTATGCGCAAAGTTAAGATGGCAATCTTGCTGGGTTTGATTGCCTCCTTAATTGGCTGCGCATCCATTCCTGCGGGGGCAGAGCGCTCTCCGCAGGATCCTTGGGAGCCATTTAATCGTTCAGTCTTTGAGTTCAACGAAGGCTTAGATGCTTATCTTCTAAAGCCGGTGGTTACGGGTTATCGCTTTGTATTGCCAGAATTTGTGCGAGACGGAATATATAACTTCTTTAGTAACTACAACGATATCTACACCGCCCTATTTAACTTATTACAAGGTAAGCCAGACTACGCCTTTAATGACTTCATGCGGGTGGTGGTCAATACAACCATGGGGCTTGGTGGCCTTATCGATTTGGCGACGCCTGGCGGACTTGAAAAACATAAAGAGGACTGGGGTCAAACTTTGGGCGTTTGGGGTGTGCCTTCTGGCCCGTATGTAGTCTTACCTTTCTTTGGCCCAAGTAATGTACGCGATACTTTTGGAACGGTAGCTGATTTAGAGTCAGATTATCTATTTAGCTTTGTGAAGGACATTGGTTTGCGAAACAGTATCACTGGTTTGCGTGTAGTAAACGCACGAAATACCTATTACGAAGCAGGCGATTTATTGGATGGCGCTGCAATTGATAAGTACAGCTTTATGCGTGATGCTTATATTCAGAGGCGCGCTTATCAAATCAATGAGGGTCGTGATGATGAAGAGCCTCAGGTGCCGGTTTATGAGAATCCATACCAATAAGCAGTTTAGTGATACAGCATGAAACGACTAAAATCAGTCTCAATTCAGATAAAGACAGTGGGCGGGCATATGAAAAGCTTTAAAACAACCTCCAGTTTCATTTTTGCAGGCTTAATGTTTGCAGCGAGTACTGTTTTTGCGCAAACCCCCGACCAATCAACACCCCCAGATGCCCTCATTAAGATGGTGGTATCGGAGGTGATGACAACCGTCAAGGCTGATCCCGATATCCAAAAAGGCAATATCCCTAAGATTGTAGATTTAGTTGAGAAGAAAATTGTTCCGTATACCGACATGCGGCGCACTACAGAAATGGCGATGGGTCCTAACTGGAAAAAGGCAACGCCTGAGCAGCAGGCCCAACTGACTTCTGAATTCAAGAATCTGCTCATTCGTACATACTCGGGGGCTTTGAGTCAGCTACGTGATCAAAATGTGCAATTCAAGGCTTTACGTGCCGCGCCTGATGATAAAGAAGTGGTTGTTAAAACTGTCGTGCTTGGTCGTGGCGATCCAGTTCCCTTAGATTACCGCCTTGAGAAAACAGCTAATGGTTGGAAGGTCTATGACATGAACATCATGGGCGTTTGGTTGGTTGAAGCTTATCGCAATCAGTTCTCTAACCAAATTAGTCAAAACGGAGTTGAAGGCTTAGTGAAGTTTTTGCAAGACCGCAATAAACAATTGGCTACTGCTAAGCCAGCTAATTAATCACTAAGTACAGACATCATGCCTTTTCTTTTACCTAAAAAAGTGACGCAAGAAAATGCTTTGCAGCTGCAAAAAGAAGGCTTGTTAAATGGCCCAAGTTTGCGCTCGATTGATTGCTCCGAATTAAAAGATTTTGATTCGACAGTGTTAACTGTTTTGTTGGCGTGGCAGAAAAAGCTAGTAGCCGAAGGCCAATCCATTTCAATAGAGAGCGCACCAGTAAAGCTGAAGGTGTTGGCCGGTGTTTACGGTGTTGCTGCATTGCTAGGTTTGTAATGGCGATGCATTCTGCAATATCTATTCAAAATATATCCAAGCAATATGGACTTCTTCGGGCCTTAGATGATGTTTCATTGACCATTGAGCCAGGAGAGTTTTTCGGTTTATTGGGTCCAAATGGTGCTGGTAAAACTACTTTGATTTCTATTTTGGCTGGTCTAGTTAGGCCCACTCAGGGTCATGCAGCCATTATGGGTGCTGATGTTCAGAAGGGGTTTCGTGAGGCGCGCCGGATGCTGGGTGTGGTTCCTCAAGAGCTGGTCTTTGATCCCTTCTTTACCGTGCGTGAAACTTTACGTTTTCAATCTGGTTATTTCGGGATTAAAAATAACGATGCGTGGATTGATGAGATTATGGCCAATCTTGATCTCACTTCCAAAGCGGATAGCAATATGCGCTCCTTGTCTGGCGGAATGAAGCGTCGAGTATTGGTTGCCCAGGCTTTAGTTCATAGACCGCCGGTCATTATTTTGGATGAACCGACTGCTGGCGTGGATGTTGAGTTACGTCAATCCTTGTGGCAATTTATTAGTCGATTGAATCAGGATGGTCATACGATTGTTCTAACAACCCATTACCTTGAAGAGGCGGAGGCATTGTGTCAACGCATTGCAATGCTCAAACAAGGCAAGATTGTGGCGCTGGATACCACTGCTAATTTATTAAGTCGTTACGGATCTGTCAAAAAAGATGGAGAAGGGAAAACGGACTTAGAAGAAGTCTTCGTCAACATCATGTCGGGGGGTGCGCAATGAAGCATCGCCTTAATCGACCTGCCCTAGAGTACGGCAGCGGTTTTCCGACATTATTGTTTAAGGAAGTAAAGCGCTTTTATAAAGTGGCTTTTCAGACCGTCGCTGCACCGGTGCTGACAGCAGTGCTCTATCTTATGATCTTTGGTCATGTTCTTGAGGGTAGGGAAGTTTATGGACGCTTAAGTTATACGGCCTTCTTAATACCGGGTCTTGTGATGATGAGTGTTTTGCAAAATGCGTTTGCAAATACATCGTCTTCCTTGATTCAATCCAAGGTCACTGGCAATTTAGTATTTGTTTTGCTGGCTCCACTAAGCCATTTCGAGTTTTACGCTGCTTATATTTTGGCCGCAGTATTCCGGGGAATTATGGTGGGGCTAGGCGTACTCTTAATTACGATCTGGTTTGCAACGCCTACCTTGGAGTATCCATTGTGGATTTTGGCGTTTGCTTTCTTGGGTGCAGCCATTTTGGGTAGTCTTGGTTTGATAGCAGGTATCTGGGCTGATAAATATGACCAGTTAGCCGCTTTTCAGAACTTCATCATCATGCCCGCAACGATGTTGTCAGGGGTCTTTTACTCCATCCACTCTTTGCCGTCAGCTTGGCAAGTAGTGTCACATTTCAATCCGTTCTTTTACATGATTGATGGCTTCCGTTACGGCTTTTTTGGGGTTTCAGATAACTCCCCTTGGAGCAGCTTAGTGATTGTGTTCTGCTTCTTTGTAGTGGTGTCAGTCATTGCTTTACGCCTACTACAAAAGGGCTATAAGCTCCGTTATTAATTGTTGATACCCGATTTATTAGGAGAAAAAATGCTACCCACCCCAGAACAGATTGAAGGCTACATCAAGCAAGGAATAGCTTGCACCCACATTCGGGTTGAAGGTGATGGCCAGCACTTTTTTGCAACCATCGTGAGTCCTGCGTTTGAGGGCAAGCGCTTGGTACAGCGCCACCAATTGGTATACGGTGCAATGGGTGATCGTATGAAGGCAGAGGTACACGCTTTATCTATTAAGGCATTTACACCTGAAGAGTTTGCCCAGAATTCAGCGTCATAAAAATATATCGTTACACATTAATTATTAAGTTTTTACTGGAATCGTTTCATGGATAAATTACGAATGGTTGGCGGCACTCCTCTCAATGGAGAGGTGGTGATTGCTGGCGCTAAAAATGCCGCATTGCCGATCCTGTGTGCTTGTCTATTAACTGATCAACCAGTGGTCTTACGCAATGTTCCTGATTTGCAAGACGTGCGTACCATGCTCAAGCTATTGCAGGAAATTGGCGTAACGGTTGATTTCCCTAGCGCTAGTGATCGCAGTCATTTGGTGTTGAACGCGGCGGTCATTAAAAGCTCAGAAGCGACTTATGAGATGGTAAAGACCATGCGCGCTTCTATTTTGGTGCTTGGCCCACTGTTGGCCAGAATGCGTAGCGCCAAGGTTTCATTGCCCGGTGGTTGCGCTATTGGCGCACGCCCAGTGGATCAGCACATCAAGGGTTTGAAGGCGATGGGTGCCAGCATCAAAATCAAGAGCGGCTACATTCAAGCTGAAACCAAGTCACAGTCAGATCGCCTAAAGGGCGCATCTATTTTGACCGACATGATTACTGTGACTGGTACCGAGAATTTATTGATGGCCGCTACTTTGGCATCTGGCACAACGGTTTTAGAAAACGCTGCACGCGAGCCTGAGGTTGGTGACTTAGCTGAATTATTGGTAAAGATGGGCGCAAAGATTTCTGGGATTGGTAGCGATCGTCTAGTCATTGAGGGGGTAGAAAAACTTCATGGTGCTGAACACTCAGTCATCCCAGATCGCATTGAAGCAGGCACATTCTTGTGTGCGGTTGCTGCTACTGGTGGTGAGATCACCGTTAAGCATTGCCGTCCTGATACATTAGATGCCGTAATTGTGAAGTTGAAAGAAGTGGGGCTGCAGATGGATATTGGTCCAGACTGGATCAGGGCCTCGATGCAGGGTCGCCCGAAAGCGGTTAATTTCCGCACCTCTGAGTACCCAGCGTTCCCAACAGACATGCAAGCGCAACTGATGACAGTCAATGCAATCGCAACAGGTAGCTCAACGATTACAGAAACGATTTTTGAAAACCGCTTTATGCACGTACAAGAGCTCAATCGTCTAGGAGCGGATATTGCTATTGAGGGTAATACGGCGATTGCTCAGGGTGTAGAAAAGCTCTCCGGTGCGATTGTGATGGCTACAGATTTACGGGCCTCAGCTAGTTTGGTGATTGCTGGATTGGCTGCTCAGGGCGAAACTCAGGTAGACCGGATTTACCACTTAGATCGTGGCTATGACCGCATGGAGCAGAAGTTAACCCTCTTGGGTGCCAAGATTGAGCGCGTGAAGTAAGGCTGATGGATAATTAGCCCATGAAATTGACTTTAGCTCTCTCCAAAGGGCGTATCTTCGAAGAAACTGCAGAGATCTTATCTAAGGTCGGTATTGTGCCGCTGGAAGATCCCGAGAAGTCACGCAAACTCATTATTGAGACCTCTAATCCAGAGGTCCGTCTGATTATTGTACGCGCCTCAGATGTGCCTACTTATGTGCAATTTGGCGGCGCTGATTTTGGAGTTGCTGGGTTGGATGTGTTGATGGAAAAAGGTAGCGATGGTTTGTACGTACCTTATGACTTAGATATTGCCAAGTGCCGCATGTCTGTGGCGGTTCGCGAAGGATTTGATTATGCTGCCGCTGTAAAACAAGGTTCTCGCTTAAAAGTTGCCACGAAGTACGTCAATTGCGCCCGCGAACATTTTGCTAATAAAGGTGTGCACATTGATACGATTCAGCTGTACGGCTCGATGGAGCTTGCGCCCTTGGTCGGTTTGGCGGATGCGATTGTAGATCTGGTATCTACTGGCAATACGCTCAAAGCGAATGGCTTAGTGGAAGTTGAACCGATTGCTGATATCAGCGCGCGCCTAGTGGTTAATCAAGCTTCCTATAAGCGTAAGCGTGCTCAGCTGCAGCCTATTTTTGAGTTGCTGAAGTAATAGCAGCTAGGGAAAAAAGTCTAATCCATGTCTTCGCAAATTAACGTTAAACGCCTTAACAGCAAGGATGCTGGTTTCAGAGAAATTCTGTTGTCCAGCTTGTCCTTGCCGACTGCAGATGATGAGGCGATCGACGCTGCAGTAGTGAAGATTTTGGCAGCAGTTAAAGTCCAAGGTGATGAAGCGGTTCTAGGATTTACAAAACAGTTTGATCGCTTGAATGTGGCCAGCGTTTCCGATTTAGAGATTCCTCGCAAAGATTTAGAGCTTGCTTATAACGCTTTAACTGCTGAACAAAAAAATGCCCTTGATATTGCTGCGCAAAGAGTACGCGCTTATCACGAGCGTCAAAAGATTGAAGCAGGCTGTCACTCTTGGGAGTACGAAGAGAAGGATGGAACACGTCTCGGTCAAAAAGTAACTCCATTAGATCGCGTTGGCATTTATGTGCCGGGCGGTAAAGCAGCTTATCCATCTTCTGTATTGATGAATGCCATTCCCGCAAAGGTAGCGGGTGTTGCCGAGGTGATCATGGTGGTGCCCACCCCAGATGGCGCGCGCAATCCTTTGGTTTTGGCGGCAGCTTATCTTGCCGGTGTAGATCGGGTCTTTACGATTGGCGGCGCTCAGGCAGTTGGCGCTTTAGCCTACGGCACTAAAACTATTCCTTCGGTTGATAAGATTGTTGGACCTGGTAATGCTTATGTAGCGGCAGCCAAGCGCAGAGTCTTTGGCATTGTGGGCATCGATATGATTGCGGGCCCCTCTGAGATCCTGGTGCTTTGTGATGGCTCAAGTGATTCGGATTGGGTTGCAATGGACTTGTTCTCCCAGGCCGAGCATGATGAACAGGCGCAATCGATCTTGCTGTGCCCAGATCCTGCATATATTGAACAAGTGCAAGCAAGTATCAATAAACTCCTCCCAGAAATGCCAAGAGCAAAGGTGATTGAAGCTTCGCTCACAAATCGCGCTTTGTTAATTCAGGTAAAAGATATGCCTGAGGCCTGTGAGATTGCTAATGCGATTGCTGCTGAGCACTTGGAGATTTGTGCTGCCGAGCCACGCAAATGGGCTGATCAGATTCGTCATGCGGGCGCCATTTTTATGGGTAACTACACTAGTGAATCATTAGGCGATTATTGCGCTGGCCCGAATCATGTTTTACCAACCGCACGCACTGCGCGTTTTTCATCGCCATTGGGTGTGTATGACTTCATCAAGCGCTCGAGCATGATTGAGGTGAGTGAGGCTGGCGCTCAAACCTTGGGTGCTGTAGCCAGTACTTTAGCTCACGGTGAAGGCTTGCAAGCCCACGCGCGTGCAGCTGAGATGCGCTTACTGCTTAAAAAAACTTAATTCAAGATTTCTTTTAAGGCTGCAACGAGTTCGTTGCTTTGCTCGTCTGTGCCAATCGTAATGCGCAAGAATTCTTCTATGCGTGGAGATTTAAAATGACGCACGATGATGCCGCGATCCCGCAAGGCTTGATATAGCTTGGCCCCAGCATGCTGGGGATGGCGCGTGAAAATAAAGTTTGCGGTCGAAGGTAGGGTTGCAAATCCTAAAGCATCGAGCTGCTCAATCAATGTTGTACGAGTTTGAATCACCTTAGCTGAGCTTGCTTCCAGATGCGCTTGATCCTCGATGGCTGCAATCGCACCAGCTTGAGCAAGGCGCCCTAATGGATAGGAGTTAAAGCTATTCTTGACTCGTTCCAAGCCTTCAATCAGCGCTGGATGGCCAACAGCAAAGCCGACGCGCAGACCAGCTAGAGCGCGTGATTTAGAAAGTGTGTGAACGACTAGTAAGTTTTCTGGGCAGTTAGCGCCACGCAATAAGGGAATGCAAGATTCAGTTCCGTAATCTACGTAGGCTTCATCAATGACAACGACCGAATCTTTATTGCGTAAGACCAGGGCTTCAATTTCTGAGCGAGGAATTGATCTACCGGTTGGAGCATTGGGATTGGGGAAAATAATTCCGCCGTTAGGAGATTGATAGTCAGCAGTTTTTATCTCAAAATTTTCGTCCAAAGGAACTATGTGGGACTCAATTCCAAAGAGCTTGCAATAAACGGGATAGAAGCTATACGTTATATCTGGAAAATGCACTGGCTGACTTTGCTTGAGTAAACCAGCAAAGACATGAGCCAATACTTCATCGGAACCATTGCCTACAAAGACTTGATTGACGTCTAAGCCATGTAATTTAGCGATGGTTTGTTTTAGGGCTGCGCCTTCTGGATCGGGATAAAGGCGTAAATCCGCTGTATTTTGATCTGCAATAGCGGCCAGCGCTTTGGGCGATGGGCCATAGGGGCTTTCATTGGTATTGAGTTTTACCAGCCGCTGCATTTGCGGTTGTTCCCCTGGAATATAAGGGGTTAGGGTTTGAACAACAGGGCTCCAAAAACGGCTCATGAGGGTTCTCAGGTCAAAAATCAGGATAAAAGTGCAGCGATATCGGTATTTAAATCTCTTCTAGGAATGATATTATGAGGCTTCAATCAACACTTCGCCTCGCGGCGCAATGAAGCATGCGGCAAGCCGACGTCACCCGAAA
>CAITHY010000184.1 GCA_903892315.1 uncultured beta proteobacterium
ACGATAGCCGTATCGCTAAAGCCATTTTTTCGCTGCACCCTCATCAACACCCAAACCAAAACGGAGACAAGTAATGAGAAAACGCGTGATGTTGGTAGATGACCATCCAGCAATGCTGATGGCTCTTAAAAGTATGTTGCAAGACCAGTTGCTATTTGAGATTGCAGGACAAGCTCAGAATGGCGAAGAGTGCCTTAGATCCATGAAAGAGGTGAATCCCAATATGGTGATCCTAGATCTGGATATGCCCAAGACGGATGGCTTTGATGTCATACGCCGTATCGGCTTAATGTATCCAGAAGTTCGAATGCTCGTTTTATCCAGTATGGACGAAGCCGTTTATGGCGGTAGAGTGCGGTCATTAGGTGGGCATGGCTTTGTCAATAAAACTGCGGGGGCTGACGTCATCCTAGCTGCCTGCGTGGCCATATCCCAAGGCTATAACTTTTTTACTCATGGCAAAAATGGTAATAGCTCATTAAGTGATAACGATAAATTAGCGCTGATTTCTGATCGTGAGTTACAAGTCATGAAATACCTTGGCAAAGGAAACTCCAATCAACAAATCTCTGAAATGCTACATATCAGTAATAAGACGGTGGCAACCTATAAGACCAGAGTCTTTGACAAGCTAGGCATTAACAATATTGCAGACTTAATTTTGTTCTGTCGCATGAACAATATTATCGAAAGCTAAGTAGGCATGCGTCGATCCATCATTCGTTTCGCTCTTTTCTTCCTGCTCAATGGAATATTGAGCAATACCTACGCGAACATACTGAACTCAAACGAGCAACGGTGGATCGATGCCCATCCAGTAGTGCATTTTAGTATTCATGAAAAATATGCACCCTACTTAGATATCAATGAAAAGGGTGATCCTGGAGTTTTTCATAGCTTACTAAAAAGGCTGGGCGAATTTACCCAACAAGAGTTTTTACCGAAGTGGCGCAAGAGTGATCAGGAGGGACTTCAACAACTAGCCAATGGTGAGGTGGATTTCATCATTGATCCGCCCGCCCTAGATAATGAGTATCTAAAATTGGGCTCCCTATCAGAAGCGATTTTTTGGGGGCATGACGCTATTCTGACCAAGCGGTCAAAAAATGATTCGCCTATTGAGCCAATTAATATCGCCTACTTTGACCGTGGCTTTGAAAACCCGCCGATACCCTATCACCCCCAAGCCAGCATATCTAGTCATGCAGAAAAATTAGTATTTGATCTACTCAAAAATGATATTGAGGCCCTAGTTCTTCCTCTGCGCCTAGCGCAGCAGGTGATTCTGAAATTCAAAACAGATACATTACAGGTTGATGGGCTATATAGCAGAGAGCCCTTTGAATATCGCTGGCTCATCTCCAATCAAGATGAAGCGTTGCATGGGGTGCTTGAACACTTTCTCAATGATCTAGACCCAATCGCATCACGAGATCTTTTCAACATCAACGTATCAACTTTTCAAACAGATCGGTCATTCTCACCCAGCCATTTGTCTTGGCTCTCTACTTTGGCAATCTTACTCATAGGCTCCACCTTGCTTTGGCGCATGCATCAGAAGCAAACACTTCAAAAGCAAGAAGCACAACATCTTATTTCCTCAAAAGAGCAGGCGGAGAATGCCAATGCAGCGAAGTCTGCTTTTCTAGCCACCATGAGCCATGAGATCCGCACGCCAATGAATGCTATTTTAGGAGTGCAGGAGTTATTACTCAGCAGTCCTCTACCTATAAATGAAAAAGTATTGCTCAAAAGCGCACATTCATCCGCCGAGTCTCTATTGGGCATTCTCAATCAAGTCTTAGATCTTTCCAAAATTGAAGCAGGCAAGCTCACTCTTAATATTGAGCCCTGTAATCTCAATGCCTTGATTGATGACATCGATTCGGCATTCTCAACCGTGGCCCAGAGGCAGAATCTCAAGCTATATACCTCCAAAGATCCACGCATTGCAGAAGTCCTATTGCTCGATTCCTTGCGTCTACGCCAAATACTACAGAACCTCATTAGCAACGCCATTAAGTTCACCGATCACGGTGAAATCTATTTCTGTATCAGCGTCTTAGCAGATGATCATGCGGGCCAGTTGATTGAATTCAGAATTATTGATACCGGAATTGGCATGGGAACAGAAGAAATTGCCATAGCCCTTCGTGCTTTTGAGCAAATACCAGGTAATACTGAACAAGCTAATGGAACTGGCCTTGGCCTAACCATCACCAACCACTTGGTCACCTCCATGAACAGTCAACTCTACTTTGAGAGTGCGCCCGGTTTTGGTAGCAATATTCATTTTTGCCTTGCCTTTCCGCGTACGAGTATTGCCGCAACAAGAACCTCAGCTCTAGAGCACGCTAATGCGGCCAGAAAACTAATCTCAAGACACAGTCAGGACGCTGGGCATTCATTACAAGCCTTAGTAGTGGAAGATCACCCAGCGAGTCGTCAAATTATTTCGCTACAGCTAAAAGCATTAGGTATTGAGGCTTCGGTTTGCGATAATGCCACTACCGCGCTAGATCTTATTAGCCAAAATCACTTTGATCTTTTACTAACAGATCAATCTATTCCTGGCATGCAGGGCTCAGAGCTTGCTAAGCAGATACGCAATACAGGCAATCAGGATCTCATCATTGTTGGCATTACTGCAGATATTTATGCGCTAGACTCACGCCATCAATTCTTGGAGGCTGGCATGAATGGCGTCCTGATTAAACCCTTAAGCATCATGACTTTAGAGAATGAATTGTCGCGGTATTTCCAAACCGAAGAATCAACTCAAACCAAAATACCCAAAAACCATCGAGAGGAATATTCATTTGATGCCTTCGGAAACCTCCTCAAAAACAGTCCAGAGTACATACTCATCATCCTGGAAGAAATTAAACAGGTTCATGATGAGACTCTCCTCGCTTTAAGAAATGAACCAGCAAATAAAGCCGCTTTCAGCAGTATGGTTCATAAAGTTAAAGGGGGAGCGCAACTCCTAAGTGCAAAACAGTTTATTCAAGCATGCGAGGCTTTAGAGCAATTAGAGTCGCTAGATCTTCAAATCCAAGCCTTTATCCAGTTACTTGAGGAGCAAAATCAATTAATTAATCAATATCAATCCCGCTATGCAAAGCTTTAATCTTTTATAGGGTAGGTTTATTCTATGGGAGATGCGTTTCTCTCTTCCTCGTCCATGCGCTTTTATTGCGACCCTCCTTTGGCTGGCTAACCCTTTGGTCTTCGCCGGCGAGACTCCATCTCCAGCAATTCCACAATCGGTATTGAGCAGCCTAGATCGCAATCAAATCCCTCTTGATACGATAAGCATTTCAGTGGTGAAGATTGAGCCTGGGGGTCCCGGAAAGAATGTATCCAAAAAGGTTTTAGATTGGCGTGGTGGCGATCCAATGAACCCCGCTTCAACAATGAAGTTGCTAACAACGCTTTCTGGATTAGATATTTTGGGTCCGCAATATCGTTGGCGCACTAATATCTATACAGATGGTGTGATTCGTCAAGGAGTCTTGAAGGGCAATCTATATTTGCAAGGTACTGGTGATCCCAAGCTTGTTCCTGAAGAGCTGGCCAAGATGATGAAGGATCTTCAGGGCCTTGGTATTCAGAAGATTGACGGCAATCTATTTTTTGATCGCAGCGCGTATGCACCCAATGTTATGGAGCACAACACCATTGACGGTGAAGCCCTGCGCGCATATAACGTCCCACCAGATCCCTTGCTCTATGCCTTTAGAACGCTCTCGTTTCAGCTAGGTAAGTCACGTACAGCTGACTTTATTGATATCAGTTACACCCCACCTCTTTCTCAGTTGAAGGTTATCAACCAAATGCAATTGGTAGATCGCTCCTGCGATAACTGGAAAAGCAATATCCGTTTTACTATAGATCCTGAAGGCGTCAGTAATACCGATCAACCTTTAACTGCACAGTTCTCGGGAGCGTTTCCGAATTCCTGTAAAGGCGTGAACTTTAATGTTGTCGCACTGGATGCCAATACCTTTCTAACGCAAGGTTTTGCAGCAGCTTGGGAACTAGCCGGCGGCACGTGGTCGCAGCCACCAGTTGGAAAAAACGGGGCGGCGCCACTAGCGGCACGACTTCTCCTGCAATTTGAGGGCGCCTCTCTGGCGGATGATGTGGTAGATATCAACAAGTATTCCAATAACGTCATGGCTAGACAAGTTCTTTTGACTATGGCTTTGGAGAAAATGGGCAAGCCCGCAACGACTGCCAATGGTGAATTGGTTATTCAGAGTTGGCTCAAGCAAAATGGTTTGGATTTTCAGGGGCTGGTGGTTGAGAATGGCTCTGGCCTGTCTCGTAATGAGGCCATCTCTGCAAGTCAGATGAATCAACTCTTACTGACTGCCCTTAATCTACCGGTGGGTAATATTTTTTATAACAGTCTACCGATTGCAGGTGCCGATGGCACGATGCGTAATCGCTTAATGATTCAACTGCGCAAATTTCTACATCTCAAGAAAAAACCAGAAGCCAGAATTAAAACGGGCTCGCTTGCCGATGTGCGAGCAATCTCAGGTTATGTTTTAAGCAAAACTGGAAAGATGTATGCGGTTACTTCATTTATTAACCACCCCAATGCTTGGAGAGGCCTAGAGGCGCACGATCAGTTGCTATCGTGGCTACTGGAGGATGGGCCAGAACCAAAGCACGCACGCTGAAGTCGGTCTCTAACACCATCCCACTCCTCCCCTGCTGGCGGCTCGGGGAACAAAATTAAATCCCAGCCTTGCTGATCAAGATCGCGTAATGATCGATATAGCCTACTAGCAAAAGTAGTGGGATCGCTTGAAACAATAATCTCCTCAACATCTGTTGAAGGGTGATCATCCAAAACCAATGAAGATTCAGAATCCCATACCGCTACCGCAACTCTAGACTTGATATCTGGAAACTCGCTCAAGGCATCTAAAACACGGCCGGGAGCGTAGAGACGCAAGGGAGTGGTTGGGGCGTAGTGGGCCTTAAGACTTCCAGATACCCTGGGTAGCTCTATTCTTGTTTCATTACCCGCTTCAGTGCTTTTCACTTCTCCAGGCTGATAAACCTTCACACCTGTTTTGGCAAAGATCTCACTTGGAGTAATGGCGCCAGGTCTAAGTAGCACCGCTTTATCACCCGAAGATAAATCAATGATGGTTGACTCGATACCAACTTCACAATCGCCACCATCTAAAACCATGAGATCGAGCATGCCCTCGAATTCATTACGAACATCGGCAGCACTAGTGGGCGAAACTTTGCCAAAGCGATTGGCTGATGGCGCGACTACCCCACCTTTAAATTTGCGCAACAACTCTTGAGCAATCGGATGAGCAGGCGCACGAATCGCTACGCTATCTTGACCACCAGTTAGCTCATTTAAAACACTTTTATCTTTCTTGAAGACCAGGGTTAATGGCCCTGGCCAAAAGCTATTGATAAGCTTTAAAGCATCCTCGGACAAATCTCTTACCCACGGCGCCAATAGTGCGAGCCAATCGACTTGGGCTTGATCAAACTTATCTGGCGCAGCTAAGTGAACAATTAAGGGGTGATTTGATGGACGTCCCTTAGTGGTGAAGATTTTCTTAATCGCTTCGGGATTTTGAGCATCTGCACCTAAGCCATAAACGGTCTCTGTAGGAAACGCGACTAAACCACCATCACGCAAGCTTTGTACTGCTTCGTTAATCACTGCTGATATTTGCAGTGGGGTGCTATCTGGGGACATTGCTAGGGCTCGATCCCCAATTCAGTGGCAACGGCTGCACAATTTTGGCGAGCTTCATTGAGAGCCTCACCTAAACAGTTAATGTGACCCATTTTTCTACCGATACGTGGTGCAGACTTACCGTACAGATGCAACTTCGCATCAGGATGCGCAAGCACTTTATTCCAAGCAGGCTCTTTTGGTTGATCTTCGCTACCCTCAAACCAAAGATCACCCAATAAGTTCAACATCGATACAGGCGCCAGCTGACGGGTATCACCCAAAGGTAATCTTGCCATGGCTCTCACCTGCTGCTCAAACTGACTGCTCACACAAGCATCCATGGTGTAGTGACCAGAGTTATGTGGACGCGGGGCGATTTCATTGGCGACGATATCTCCGTTCTTGAGAACAAAGAACTCAACACAAAGAACACCAACGTAATCAATCTTCCGAATCAGCGCCTTAGCAGCATCAATGATTTTCTTCTCTTGAGCAGGCTTAAGTGATGGGGCTGGCACAGTTGAGGTATGCAAAATACCATCACGATGAATGTTTTGCGCCACTGGATAAGCAACCACAGCATCATCATAGCCACGCACCACCAAAGCGGACACTTCAAAATCAAGTTCCATGCGCTTTTCAAGTACGCAAGGCACGCGCCCAAATTCATTCCAGGCAGTAGAGAGGTCTTCAACGCTATGAACAGTCGCCTGACCTTTACCGTCATAACCCATACGAGCCGTCTTCAAGATGCCTGGAAAGAGTTCGGCTGGAGTATGGGCAATATCAGCTTCATGCTCAATCACAAAGTTGGGGGCTGGGCCGATATTCGTTTCTGACTTCCAGGTGGCTAAGAAATTTTTCTCAGCAATCCGATTTTGAGCTAAAGACACACAGCTACTACGTGGGGCCACGAATACACCCAAGGATTCCAATTCATCTAAGGCTTGTGCGGGAACATTTTCAAATTCAGTGCTCACTGATGAACACAATGCGGCCATCTCTTTTAAAGCAATACTATCGGTGTATTGCGCTTGAATAAATTTTTCAGCAATAGAACCTGCAGGACTATCAGAGCCAGGATCGAGCACGCAAACCTTGTAGCCCATTGCTTGAGCGGCCTGAGTAAACATGCGCCCTAATTGACCGCCACCTAAAATTCCTAAATATGAACCCGGCAAAATGGGTTCCATGCGATCTGCCATGTAATTAATATCCCGGCAAATTCATTGAGCGTGCCGTATCGGACTGCTTTGCACGGAAATCTACTAAGCGCTTTGCTAAATCAGCATCATGCAAAGCTAAGCCTGCAATCACATGCAAAGCAGCATTCGCCGCACCGGCTTCACCAATCGCAAAAGTGGCAACCGGAATACCTTTTGGCATCTGCACAATAGAGAAGAGGGAATCTTCGCCACGCAAATATTTACTAGCAACAGGTACGCCATAAACTGGAACAATGGTTTTTGAAGCAAGCATGCCTGGCAAATGGGCTGCGCCACCTGCACCAGCAATGATTGCCTGCAAGCCATTGGCTTGGGCTTGCTCTGCATACTGAAACATATCATCCGGCATGCGGTGTGCAGAGAGTACCTTAGCTTCGTGAGGAATACCAAACTGCTCAAGCATTTGAGCGGCGTGCTGCATGGTGTCCCAATCTGAATTGGATCCCATCACTATTCCGACGATTGGCTTTTTGCTCATTTACCTCTCCAAATGCCTTATATCTATTAAGGACTCTATTATCCTCGAGTTACCTCTATCCGTTAAGCAGTCTCAGTAAGACGGGTTAATGCTTCACGATACTTCTGGGCAGTCTTCTCAATTACATCTGCCGGCAATTGCGGTGCAGGGGCCGTTTTAGACCATAACTTGCCATCCACCATGGCTGTTTCTAACCAATCACGCACAAACTGCTTGTCATAAGAAGGTGGGTTTGAGCCTACATAGTAGGTCTCTGCCGGCCAGAAACGTGAAGAGTCAGCTGTCAGGATCTCATCCATCAATACCAATTGATTATTAGCATCCAAGCCAAACTCAAACTTAGTGTCAGCAATGATGATCCCCCGAGTAGCGGCGTATTCTGAAGCCTCTTTGTACAAACGAATACTCACTTCACGAATTTGATTGGCTAACTTTTCACCAATGAGTTCGATTACTTTTTCAAATGAGATGTTTTCATCGTGCTGACCAACTTCTGCTTTGGCAGCAGGAGTAAAAATAGGCTCAGGTAATTTTTGTGCATTCTCCAAACCCTCCGGTAGAGCAATGCCGCAAACCTTGCCAGTTTCTTTATAGTCTTTCCAGCCACTACCAGCTAGATAACCACGTACCACTGCTTCAACCAAAATAGGCTTTAAGCGTTTAGCAACTACTGCACGA
>CAITHY010000185.1 GCA_903892315.1 uncultured beta proteobacterium
ATTATCAAAAATAAAGCCTGCCTGAGAAGTAGAGCCTGATTGAAAAAGGCACTCATCAAAATCAATGTAGCATGGCCTTAGATCAAGTGACTGCATTGCAACAGAATCTGCATCAAAATCCAATGGCCACGCATAAGCCAAGGATTGCCACATATAAGCAAATGCTTCATTGTGCATATCCTGGTGATGAAGAGAGAGCTGAATAAAATAGGCCTGTTCAGGCGTCAAGGATCCAGATCTCAGGATGGTGAAAGTACGCTCGATGACATCTGAAAAATAATTCTGAAGAGTATCTAGTGGTGGCAGTTGGACTTGCCAGCGTTCATCATGAACAATCCCAGATGAATTAAATAATGCATCCGCATCAGAAAGAATCGATGGGTTAGACTCCAGCCCGCATCGATGCACCCAAAACTCATGAAACCAAATGAGATGACCAAATTCCCAATGCGGGGGATTCAAATTCGATGAAATAGAAACAATTTCTTGCCCTTGACTCAGATTACCAATGACAGTGCGCGTAATCAGAGCTGAGCGCTCCAAGCTTTTCAGCAGAGTCTGCGATGAAGGCCATGGCGCATACTGCAGAAAATCAGGCTTAGTCATTAATTGAGATAGGCGTAAACAGGTTTCATGGTGAATACAATTTTACTGGCTTTACAAATCACCAACTCATCATTTACAAATAGATCGCACCCCCTCCAATTGCTTATGAAATACAAAGCCCCCACCATTACTTATGAGGGCTTGCTTTTCTGGTGGGCCCGCCAGGACTTGAGCCTGGGACCAAAGGATTATGAGAGCAGACATCCAAGGTAGACCCATATAAATAGGGGGTCTGCGGGTGGTCAGTGTCGGTGTGTAAGCAAATGTGTAAGCAAATTCGTGGATTTATAGGAAGTGATCTCTCGGTCTTTGGTTTTCCAAACCACAGGATTTTTGGAGCAACCATCTAGTACTTCGTTGCTCCAAAGAATTTTTTATGAATTAATAAGCGTTACTTTAAGTAACGCTCAAAAGACAAAACCCCCACCATTGCTGATGAGGGTTTTATATAAAAGCTTAAGTTACTTAATAACGGCAGATGAAACGAGCTGCTTGATCATCCGACGGTAGTAAGGACGAATAGGGCCTGGAACTTGACTCATGACTACCACTGCTAATTGCTCTTTTGGATCAATCCAGAAGAAAGTACCTGCAGCGCCAGCCCACATATATTCACCTGGAGAGCCATCAACAGATGCTAGACCCTGACCTTGGCGAACCATAAAGCCCAGACCAAAGGTGTAGCCATCAACACCCATCAGCAATTGACCGGGCGAAAGCGGAACGGTTGTTCTATTACCCAGCATATCTGATGCCATCAAATTAACTGTCATGGGCGACAAAATTCTTTGACCATTTAATTCGCCACCGTTAAGCATCATGCTAGCAAAGTTCAGATAGTCGCCAGCAGTACCCGCTGCTCCTGCGCCACCAGAGTCATTGTTTGGCTTGATGGTGACATCCAATAATTTAATTGGGGCGTTATTAAATGGGTCCGTAGCAAAAGGCTCAGCAATACGTGACTTCTTATCCGTAGGGACAGAAAATGCAGTGTCCTTCATCTGCAAAGGTGTAAATACACGATCCTGTAAAAAATCACCTAAACGCTTTCCAGAAACAACCTCAACCACACGACCCAATAAGTCCACCGACATGCCATATTCCCAATTAGTACCAGGCTGCGTACTTAAAGGCGCCTTTGCAATACCCGCAATCATTTCCTGTGGGGTTACACGACGTTGATCATAGTCAGTACCGCCTGCCACATAAAGACCAGCATCCGTATATGCCTTCTTGATATTGGGATTGGAAGTAATTTCTGGGTAGCCAATTCCTGATGTGTGGCGCAATAGATCCTGTACGGTGATTGGCTTTGCTGCAGGCACTAAGGAGTA
>CAITHY010000186.1 GCA_903892315.1 uncultured beta proteobacterium
ACGCAATCCTCGAAGGCAAAGCTAACTCTGTTCAAGAAATCTTGACAGCAGTTAAAGAAGGCGAAGAAGAGTTTGTTGAAGAAGGGAAGGCTGAATAATGGCCGCTATTACCGCTGCAATGGTTGGCGAGTTACGCGCCAAAACTGATGCTCCGATGATGGAGTGCAAAAAGGCTTTGACTGAGGCTGATGGTGATATGGCTCGTGCAGAAGAAATTCTGCGTGTAAAGCTGGGTAGCAAAGCTGGTAAAGCCGCTTCTCGTGTAACGGCTGAAGGTATCGTTGCTACTTCTATCAATGGCACTACCGGTGCTTTGCTAGAAGTGAACTGCGAAACCGATTTCGTTTCTAAGAACGACGACTTCTTGGCATTTGTAAATGATTGCGTGAAGTTGGTTGCTGAAAATAACCCAGCTGACGTTGCTGCATTGTTAGCGTTGCCATTAAATGGTCAAACTGTTGATGAGGTTCGTAGCGCATTGATCGGTAAGATCGGTGAGAACATCATGCCGCGTCGTTTCAAGCGTTTTGCTGGTAGCAACAAGTTGGTTTCTTACCTCCACGGCACCCGTATCGGTGTAATGGTTGAGTTCGAGGGTGATGAAACTGCTGCTAAAGACGTTGCAATGCACATTGCTGCAATGAAGCCAGTAGCCTTGTCTATGGCTGACGTTCCTGCTGAAGCAATTGCGGTAGAACGTAGCGTTGCCGTTCAAAAGGCTGCTGAATCTGGCAAACCACCAGAAATCGTGGAAAAGATGGTTGAAGGTTCCATTCAGAAGTACCTCAAAGAGGTTTCTTTATTGAACCAGACTTTCGTTAAAAACGACAAGCAATCCGTAGAGCAAATGCTCAAGGCTGCAAATACAACAATCAAGGGTTTCACCATGTTTGTTGTAGGAGAGGGCATTGAGAAGCGGCAAGACGACTTTGCAGCTGAAGTGGCTGCACAGGTGGCCGCCGCCTCTAAAGCAACTGCTTAATACGTGAGTTTGGGGCTTGCCCCGCTACTGAGTAATACCCAAAAGGGCATAGAAACCTTAGTTTCTGTGCCCTTTTCTTTGATCCCTCCCAAGCCCTTTATAATTTGGCGGAGATATTAAAAAGTGCTTAAAGATCAATAAGCTAAGTAAGTGAATTACTTGGCAAATTACGGAAAATAAAAAACATGCCAGCCTACAAACGAGTCCTCCTCAAACTATCTGGTGAAGCCCTTATGGGTGATGATGCTTTTGGCATCAATCCAGTCACTATCGATTCCATGGTGAAGGAAATCGCCGCTATTGTGAATATCGGAGTGGAGCTAGCGATTGTGATTGGCGGGGGAAACATCTTCCGCGGTGTTGCAGGTGGTGCAGCCGGTATGGATCGCGCAACTGCCGATTACATGGGTATGTTGGCAACCATGATGAATTCCTTGGCATTGCAAGATGCGTTGCGTCAAAAAGGTGTTGAAGCGCGCGTGCAATCTGCACTGCGTATGGACCAAGTAGTTGAGCCCTATATTCGTCCTCGCGCAATCCGCGCAATGGGTGAGGGTAAGGTCGTTATTTTCGCAGCAGGTACTGGCAATCCATTTTTCACTACGGATACAGCTGCCGCTCTGCGTGGGGCTGAGATGGGTGTTGAGATCATGCTCAAAGCAACTAAGGTAGATGGTATCTACAGCGCCGATCCAGTCAAGGATCCCACTGCTACTTTATATAAAACGATTACTTTTGACGAAGCGTTAATCAAGAATCTACAAGTCATGGATGCAACTGCATTTGCATTGTGCCGTGATCGAAAATTACCAATCAAAGTATTTTCAATTCTCAAGCCAGGCGCATTGATGCGTGTAGTGCAAGGTGAACCTGAAGGTACTTTAGTACACGTTTAATAGGAGGCCTGATGTCTGCAGCAGAAATTAAAACCAATACCGATCAAAAGATGCAAAAGTCTCTTGAGGCTTTGAAGACCAATTTAGCCAAAATTCGCTCTGGCCGTGCTAACCCAGGAATTCTGGAGCACATTCAGGTCGATTACTACGGCAATCCCACCCCACTAAGTCAGGTTGCTAGCCTGGGCTTGGCAGATGCCCGCACCATTAATGTTCAACCATTTGAAAAGACGATGGTTGCAGTCATTGAAAAAGCGATTCGTGATTCTGATTTAGGCTTAAATCCAGCATCTCAGGGCACAGTCATCCGCGTGCCAATGCCTGCCTTGACTGAAGAGCGCCGCCGCGATCTTACTAAGGTTGTGAAGAATGAAGGCGAAGAAACAAAGATTGCGGTTCGCAATTTGCGTCGCGATGCAAATGAGCATTTAAAGCGCCTCACTAAGGATAAAGAAATTTCCGAGGACGAAGAACGTCGTGCCACTGATGAAATTCAGAAGATAACTGATAAAGCAGTGATCGATGTCGATAAGATTGTTTCTGAAAAAGAAAAAGAGATCATGACGGTTTAAAACCGCCTTGCATTTTTATCCTCTTATGACTCAACACTCTAGTTCAACCCTAGCCATCCCAGAGGTAAGTACCATTCCTCGCCATGTGGCAATCATCATGGATGGTAATGGGCGTTGGGCCAGTAAGCGCATGATGCCTCGCGTTGCGGGGCACTCAGAAGGTTTGAGTGCTGTGCGAAAAATCGTTGAAGAATGTCGCAAGCTTGGTGTTGAATATCTCACTGTATTTGCCTTTAGTTCAGAGAATTGGCGTCGCCCCCCAGAAGAAGTGGGGTTCTTGATGAAGTTATTTCTGAAATCGCTAAAAGGCGAAGTTTCTCGCCTAGCTGAAAATGACATTGCTTTGCGTTTGATTGGCGACTTGAGTCGTTTTGATTCTGCTATACAGGAGATGGTTCAATTCTCCGAGCAAAAGACTGCGGGCTGCAAGGGATTAACTTTTACGATCGCCGCCAACTATGGTGGTCGTTGGGATATCTTGCAGGCAATGCGCCAATGTATAGCTGCTAATCCCAGCTTGAAGCCAGAACAGGTTACTGAAGAATTGCTGCAACCCCATCTCTCAATGGCTTATGCACCAGAGCCGGATTTGTTTATTCGTACTGGTGGCGAGCAGCGCGTCAGTAATTTCTTGTTATGGCAGCTGGCATACACCGAGTTGTATTTCACGGATGTTTTGTGGCCTGACTTTGATGAAAAAGAATTGCACAAGGCGTTCGACTGGTTTAGCCAGCGTGAACGCCGGTTTGGTCGTACCAGTGCGCAGCTTGCATCTCAAGCGCTGAGCGATGCAGTTTGACGCTGCTAATTTCTGAGCACAATTTCCCATGTTAAAAACCCGAGTCATTACCGCCCTTGTTTTGTTGGCGGTATTGCTGCCAATACTTTTTTTGCTGCCTGCAAACTATATAGGCGCATTCTTTTTGCTAGCTCTATTGGCTGCAGCTTGGGAATGGAGTCGTCTACTAGCTCCTGAAGCAGGGCGCGCTGCTTGGTTGTACGCTTTATTTTGCTTAGCCATTATTTTGTTTTTGCTGGGTATGCAAAATGCCTCCTGGCAATTTGCCTTATTACTTCTAGCAGTCATTTTCTGGTTCTTTATTGCGCCGTTTATGTTGGCCAAAGGAATGAGTCTTTCGCTGGAAAAACTGCGACCTTTTTATGTAGTGCTCGGGTTAATTTTGCTGCCAGCCGCTTGGTTTGCATTGGTATTTTTGCGTGAGTTAGGTCTAATCTTTTTACTCAGCAGTATGGCTCTTGTATGGGTTGCTGATATTGGCGCTTACTTTGTTGGAAAAGCGTTTGGTAAACACAAGCTAGCAGTGCAAATCAGCCCAGGAAAATCGATTGAAGGTGGGATAGGTGGCTTAATGCTTTGTTATGCATACGCATTCTTATGTGTTTACTTTTTACCCTTTGAATCGACTTTGTTCGGTGCATGGGCTATCCGCTTTGGTTGGATTCCCATGTTTCTGATGGTGACGGTATTAACAGCCTTCAGTATTTTTGGGGACTTATTTGAGTCTCAGATGAAGCGTTTAGCTGGCGTTAAAGATTCAAGCCATTTATTACCAGGCCATGGCGGAGTGTTGGATCGGGTGGACGCCTTGATTCCGGCAATGCCAATTGCTGCCCTCTTGGCCGGACTTGTGTAATGGCAGTCAAGCAGGTTGCGATCCTAGGCTCAACTGGCTCCATTGGCGTTAACACGCTTGATGTGATTCGTGCCCACCCAGATCGCTTTAAGGTGGTCGCGCTTACTGCAGCAAAGCAGGTAGATTTACTGGCTGAGCAGTGTGCTGAATTTAAGCCAAGTATTGCAGTAGTGGCAGACGCTGATGGCGCCGGGCGCTTAAGCAAAATTTTGCTCGAGAAAAAAATCAATACCCAGGTCTTGTATGGACCGCAAGCTTTAGTTAGTGCCGTTACTGAATCTAACTGCGATACCGTTATGGCTGCCATTGTGGGTGCCGCAGGTTTAGTGCCTGCCTTAGCTGCTGCAAAAACTGGCAAAAGGGTGTTACTCGCCAATAAAGAGGCCTTGGTGATGTCTGGCGATTTGTTTATGCAGGCGATGCAATTGGGTGGTGGTGAATTATTGCCAATCGATAGTGAGCACAATGCTATCTTTCAATGCTTGCCTAGTCAATTTTCTAAAGCTCCCAATCCTAGTCTAGGGGTTGAAGAACTATGGTTGACTGCCTCAGGTGGCCCATTCAGAAATATATCGCTTGATCAATTGGCTGGTATTACTCCCGAACAAGCTTGCGCACATCCTAACTGGGTGATGGGTAGAAAAATTTCAGTTGATTCTGCGACGATGATGAACAAAGGTCTTGAAGTGATTGAGGCGTTTTGGTTATTTGGTTTGCCTTTAGAGAAAATTAAAGTATTAATACATCCGCAAAGCGTTGTGCATTCGATGGTTCGTTATCGTGACGGTTCTGTGCTTGCTCAATTAGGTCAGCCTGATATGCGAACTCCTATTGCTTACGGCTTGGCCTGGCCGGAGCGCATTGAGGCGGGTGTGGCTCCACTCAGTTTGACGCAGTTGGCGAATTTAAGCTTTACTGATCCAGACCTAGAGCGTTTCCCTTGCCTGTCTTTAGCATTTGCTGCCGCTAAAACTGGTGGAACTGCACCAGCGGTTCTGAACGCAGCCAATGAAATTGCAGTAGCAGCGTTCTTGGATGACAGCCTACCGTATTTACAAATTCCACGTGTGGTGGAGAGTGTGCTGAACACGATTTCTTCTGTCAATGCAGACTCGCTAGAATTGATTTTGGATGTTGATGCTCGCGCTCGTCAAGCGGCGCAAGGTGTAGTAAAGGAAATTCTTTGCAAGCATTGATTACTCTTGCAGCTTTTTTGTTAACCCTGGGTGTCTTGGTTAGCTTCCATGAGTTTGGACATTTTTTTGCTGCGCGCTGTTGCGGGGTTCGAGTCCTGCGTTTTGCAATTGGCTTTGGTAAACCGTTGTTGACCTATCGCGCCAAAAATAAAACAGAGTGGGTATTGGCTGCAATTCCATTGGGCGGTTATGTGAAATTGCTCGATGGTCGAGATCATCAGCAAATGATTACTCCGACTGACGAGTCTGAAGCATTTGATCGCAAGCCGTTATGGCAAAGATCATTCATTGTGGCTGCGGGCCCATTAGCCAATTTCTTTCTAGCGATTCTCTTTTTTGCCCTGATCTATATTTCTGGAGCCCCACAGCTACCTGCCGTCTTACAAAATCCTCCTGAAAACTCTGTTGCTGCCAAGCTGGGGCTGATGGCAGGCGATCGGGTAGTTGGTTGGCAGAACTTGGGTTCTGAGGACAATAGCGCGCCCCTTTTTGGTGATTTTGACTCTGTCCCGAGTTGGAATGCCTTGCGCTGGAACCTGATGGATGCGCTTACTGGAGAAAGGGGATTCGCTCTAGAGCTAGAAACGCCCACTGGTGCAATCTCAATAAAGTCCTTTAATACTAAAGATTTGCCCAAAATTAGCCCTAAACAGGATGCAATGTTAGCCCTGGGTATTCTGCCTGCATTAACACCCTTGGCAAAGTGGCAGGACTTGAAATTGGGGCCGGTAGATGCACTCATTTTTGCCTCAAAGAGGGTGTGGGTAATTACGAAGGTTTCTGCAAGACTAATGGCTGGATTATTTACCGGAAACACCTCCTTAAAACAGTTGGGTGGACCCCTCAGTATTGCGGATATGGCGGGTAAATCTGCTCAGGTAGGTTGGCAGCCATTTTTGGCTTTTTTGGCACTTATGAGCATTAGCATTGGTTTGCTGAATTTGCTCCCTTTTCCGATGCTTGATGGGGGTCAGCTACTGTATGATGCATGGGAGTTGGTCGCCGGTAAGCGGATTTCGACATCA
>CAITHY010000187.1 GCA_903892315.1 uncultured beta proteobacterium
GATTTATATCTACAACATTCCACCGGTTACTAAAGTGAACTTAAGTCTCTCTTTGCTTGAGCGCCTAGCAAAAGAGTATCCAAAGACCGTTGTGGGTATGAAAGACAGCTCTGGCGATTGGTCTTATACGGAGTCGGTCATTAAATTACTAGCGCCTTCAGGCTTCCGCGTCTATGCAGGTAGCGAAGTATTCCTCATGCGCACCTTGCGTGCTGGCGGTGTTGGCTGCATCTCCGCTACTGCCAACGTCAATCCAAAAGCGATTGCCGATTTAGCGGCACACTGGAGAGAATCAAATGCTGATACTCTTCAAGCAAACTTGGATCAAGTGCGTGGAATTTTTGCTAAGTACCAAATGATTGCAGGCATGAAGACTGCTGTAGCCCACTACACCAAGGATTCTGAGTGGCTCAGAGTGCGTCCACCATTGACGCAGTTAAGCGCTGAGCAACAAGCGCAACTGCTCAGCGAGCTCAAAGCAATTAACTTCAGCATGCCAGGTTTGTAATTTAAAAAAATAAAAATAATTAGGAGACAACAATGAAACTACTCAAAGTCATTGCCTTATCGCTTAGCTTTCTTTGTGCGAGTGTTAGCGCTCAAAACATCTCTATCGCCACTGGCGGTACGGGTGGCGTGTACTACCCAATGGGCGGTGGCCTTGCCTCTGTTCTCTCGAGCAAGGTGCCTGGAATGTCTGCTACTGCAGAAGTGACCGGGGGCTCGGTAGATAACTTAAACCTCATCGGTACAGGCAAGCCATACGTTGGCTTCTCGATGGCTGATGCCGCTAAAGATGCTCAGATTGGCGAAGGTAAGTTTGTTGGCAAAAAAGTGGACTTACGTACTCTGGTAGTTCTTTATCCAAACCTGATGCACGTAGTAACCGTTGACTCCACTGGCATCAAATCTATGAAAGACCTCAAGGGCAAGCGCATTAGTACTGGCGCTCCTGGTAGCGCAACAGAAGTGATGGCCTTTCGTTTATTAGAGGCCGCTGGTCTTGATAAGGATAAGGATGTTAAGCGTGAGCGATTAAGCGTTGCCGAATCCGTTAATGCCATTAAAGACCGCAAAATTGATGCATTTTTCTGGGTGGGTGGATTACCAACAGCAGCAGTAACTGATTTAGCCAATACTCCAGGAACCAAGATTGTGATGGTCGACACTGGCGAAGAGGTGGCTGCAATGAATAAAAAATATGGCAACCTTTACTTTGTAACTACCATTCCAAAGGCTACTTATAGCGGCATGGCTAGAGACAATAAAGTCGCAGCAGTCGCCAATATCTTGGTGGTCAATGCCAATATGCCTGACGATCAGGCCTATAAGATTGTTAAGGCGATCTTTGATAACAAATTGGAATTGGTGCGCACTCATCAAGAATTTATGAGTGTCAGCCTAGAAAACCAGAAAACAAAATCAACCCCAGTTGACTTTCATCCAGGTGCACTTAAGTACTTTAAAGAAAAGAACGTCAAACTCAATTAAGTTGATGTTTGTATCGGGGGTGAGTGAATCTCACCCCTTTCGTTTTACGGTAGTGAAAAAA
>CAITHY010000188.1 GCA_903892315.1 uncultured beta proteobacterium
CACTACAGATGCATCACCACCGCGCTGAGCATTGGATTGTGGTCAAAGGCGTAGCAGAAATTACCAATGGCGATCAAGTCATTACGCTAACGGAGAACCAAAGCACCTTCATCCCGCAGGGGCAAACCCACCGACTCGCTAATCCTGGCAAAACGCCGTTAGAGATTATTGAAGTGCAGTCCGGTAGTTATCTGGGCGAGGATGATATTGTGCGTTTTGAAGATACCTACGGTAGAAGTTAATTTAGAAAATAATAAAGAGTTCAATATATGACGAGTAATAAAACCAATCCGCAAAAAGTCGCGTTAATCACTGGCATCACTGGCCAAGATGGTTCTTACCTTGCTGAGTTCTTGCTGGAAAAAGGCTACATTGTTCACGGCATCAAACGCCGCGCCTCTTCTTTTAATACTGAGCGTATTGATCATATTTATCAAGATCCCCATATCAACCATCCTGATTTGATTTTGCATTATGGTGATTTAACCGATACTAGTAACTTAGTGCGCATTATTAAAGAGTGCCAGCCTGATGAAATCTACAACTTGGGTGCGCAGTCTCACGTAGCCGTTTCATTTGAATCTCCCGAATACACTGCAGATGTTGATGCGATTGGCCCTTTGCGTATTTTGGAAGCAATTCGTATTCTGGGTCTGGAAAAGAAAAGCCGGTTCTACCAAGCCTCCACATCTGAGCTCTATGGTCTAGTGCAAGAGATTCCGCAAAAAGAAACCACCCCGTTCTACCCAAGAAGCCCTTATGCAGTTGCTAAGATGTACGCATACTGGATTACTGTGAACTATCGTGAAGCTTATGGCATTTATGCATGTAATGGCATCTTGTTCAACCATGAATCCAAGCGCCGCGGAGAAACTTTTGTTACTCGCAAAGTTACTCGCGGTTTAGCCAATATTGCTCAAGGTCTTGAAAAGTGCTTATACATGGGCAATATGGATGCGCTGCGTGACTGGGGTCATGCTAAGGACTATGTACGCATGCAGTGGTTGATGCTCCAGCAAGATAAGCCGGAAGACTTTGTGATCGCAACCGGTGTGCAGTTCACTGTACGTGAATTTATTATCCGCAGCGCCAAACAATTGGGTATCACCCTCAAATTTGAAGGTTCTGCTGAAAATGAAAAAGCGATTGTGGCTTCAATCGAAGGTGACAAGGCCCCAGCACTCAAAGTGGGTGATGTCGTTGTTCAGATTGACCCACGCTACTACCGCCCTACTGAAGTAGAGACTCTCCTGGGTGATCCAACCAAAGCTAAAGAAAAACTCGGTTGGGTACCAGAAATAACGCTTGATCAAATGATTGTGGAGATGGTAGCAAGTGATTTAGATAAAGCTAAGCAGCATGCATTGTTAAGTAAGCATGGCTTTAGTGTTGCGGTTGGTAAAGAGAATTAAAAGAGAGCACCATTTAATGCCTTTAGATTTGAATCAAAAAATTTATGTTGCTGGTCACCGCGGTATGGTGGGCTCTGCCATTGTTCGCAATCTCCAAGTAAAGGGTTATACGAATATTGTTACGCGTACTCATGCTCAGATGGATTTAACGGATCAGGCTGCAGTAAAAGCATTCTTTGAACAAGAAAAGCCTGATCAGGTCTATTTGGCTGCTGCCAAGGTTGGCGGTATTCATGCAAACAATACGTATCCTGCTGAATTTATTTACGACAATTTGATGGTTCAAAACAATGTAATCCATCAGGCATTTGCAAATGGTGTAAAAAAGCTTCTTTTTTTAGGGTCAAGCTGTATTTATCCTAAGCTTGCTCCTCAGCCAATGAGTGAGGATGCATTGCTGACAGGCAAGCTAGAATCTACGAACGAACCTTATGCGGTTGCCAAAATTGCTGGTATTAAGATGTGCGAGAGTTATAACAGGCAATATGGTCAATCTCATGGTGTTGATTACCGCTCCGTAATGCCGACTAATTTATATGGCCCTGGCGATAACTACCATCCAGAAAATAGCCACGTGATTCCGGCACTCATTAGAAGATTTCATGAAGCTAAGATAGCTAATGCTCCTGAGGTAATTATTTGGGGCACAGGCACACCTAAGCGTGAGTTTTTGTATGTAGATGACATGGCCGCAGCATCCGTATTTGTAATGGAGTTGGATAAAGCTGCTTACGATGCTGAAGTTGAACCAATGCAAAGCCATATCAATGTAGGTTTTGGTTCAGATATCACCATCGCTGATTTGGCAGGCGCTGTTGCAAAAGCGACTGGCTATCAAGGCAGCGTTGGCTTTGATCCTAGTAAGCCTGATGGCGCACCCAGAAAGTGGATGAGCTCCTCTCGCTTAAACCGTTTAGGGTGGAATCCTCAGGTTGATCTTGAGCAAGGCCTGAAAGTAGCTTATGAAGAATTCTTAAAAGAGGGTGTCAGGGGATAGCTCTGGTATTTTTATGGGGATAAACACTTACTATATTTTTCCTCTTCAATAATCGCTCAATAGATTGACACCATAAGGCATGACCATTTCTCCGCTTTCAGATCTCCGTGCTAGCCGCTTGGGCTTAGCATTGATTTTGATGAGCAGCGTGCTTTTGGGAATCTGGGCTGTTAAAGACACGATTGCCTTACGTAATATATTGCTGGTCTTAGGCACTCTGAGCTCGATTGTATTTTTGTATCAATACTTCCGAGTAGCGTATGCCAAGTCTATCGGCACTAACTGGTTAGCAGTGGTTTACATCTTCACCGCACTTTTATGGGTTGTATTCCATTATCTGTTTTTATCCATTTCCCCAGATGCACAGCTTCATGAGCTCACTTCAATTTGGTTTAGATCTTTTTTAGCAAGTATTTTTGGTTTAGCGACAGGGATTGCATTAATTAAAACCCCACGTTACATCTCACTATTTTGGGTTGCAATCCTCGTCGCCTTTTTGGTACTTTTTGCACAATACATACCCTTAGCCTGGGAATCCAAAAACCTGATTGTTCCTTTAAATACTGAAGACTTTAGACGTTATCTTTTTATCGGAAAAATTAATCCCATGTATCTAGGAGTTTTATTGATTTCGGGTGCGACAGGCTTAATGCTTGATGCGCTTAACTCTGGCGATAAGAGGTGGATACGAGAAACCTGTATTTTTTGGTTTGTGTGTTTATTGACTGCAATGTATGCGTTTGCTTTCATCATTAACACTCGTTCAGGTGTGCTCTTAGGCTCTATGCCTATTATTGCTTGGTCAATGTATGGCGCATTTTTGCTATTGCGAAAAAGAAATAATCTATCGCTTCTCAAATCTGCAAGCGCACGTAAGTTTATTTATGTTCTGATAGTTGCTATAGCCTTGATGGGTATATTTGCTTATCAACAGATTCAGCGAGACTCAGGATGGCAGCAGCTCCTAGAAGATATTCAGATTGGCTATCAGGTAGAGAAATACCCAAATTGGCAGAATGTCGATTTGTATGGATTTCCAGCAAATGACAGTGGAAAAGTGGTCGCTTTTAATACTTATGAGCGGGTTGCTTGGGCTACTGCAGGCATTAAGTCAATTCCCAATCATCCATATGGGGTTGGCATTTTGTTGCTTCCATTGGGTTTAGCAGCAAAAGAACTGTTTCCTGCTGTGAACCCACTCTCGACGCATAGTGGATGGGTTGATCTGACCCTCTCTTTTGGGTTGCCATTAATATGCCTCATGTGGGTCGCCAATGCCAGCATTTTGTACTTTGCAGTTAAGCAAACGTCACCATTTAAATACACCCTGATTACCCTATCCATCATTCTCTTTGCATTATTTTTAGTTGGAGAATTGAGTAACGGGCACAATTTAGAAATGCTGTTTTATTTCTTTGCTTTAATGTCTGGCATGCAAATTGCCCAGAAAATCAAGGGTGCCGATCGAGGAGTCTTGATTGCACCAAGCGATTTAGCAAGATGATTACTGGCTCATGACTGATCATACCCATAATCCTATTTGGGTAAAGTATTTGCCCACTGGCATTCGGAGAATGCTTGAGGGGAAAGTGGGACTGCATGCTGCGATTCATAACAGCGGCTGGATATTTTTTGACAAAATATTGCGAGCTCTCTTAGGGCTATTGGTTGGCGCATGGGTTGCACGTTATTTAGGCCCATCTCAGTTCGGTGAGTTGGCCTATTGCATTGCCTTCATTGGAATCTTTCAATCCGTAGTGAATTTAGGTTTGGATGGCATTGTTGTGCGAGAAATTGCTAACGAACCCATACGAGCCAATATCATTTTAGGTACCGTTTTCAGGCTACGGCTTTTATTGGGCATAATCTTATGGGTTTTAGCTATAGGCGTTTATGGCCTTAGCAATGGTTTCGAGGATCAAGGTATACGGATTGTTGGATTAGTGGGTGCCAGCATGATTTTCCAGGTCGCAGACACAGTAGATCTCTGGTTTCAGGGAAATAGCCAGAGCAAAAGAACTGTTTTAGCTAAGGCGGCAGCGTACCTGATATCAAATGCAATCAGAGTAGCCCTTATTTTATTGCTTGCCCCGCTCATCGCTTTTGCGGGAGTCATTGCTTTTGAGGGTGCGTTAACTGCTTTTGCCCTCTATGTCTCTTACCAACGCTTTCCTTCGGAGCGCGCTTGGAAGAAACATTTGCCTGAGGCTAAAAAGTTATTACAAGAGTCTTGGCCTTATATGGTGTCTGGTTTATCTATCATGCTTTACATGCGTATTGATCAATTGATGATTAAAGCCATGCTTGGCGAACGCGAGCTAGGAATTTTTGCTGCGATTATTCCGATCTCTAATCTTTGGAATATGGTTCCGGCAGCTATATGTACCAGCATAGCCCCTTTGATGGCTAGGAAAAAACTACAGGGAGCAACAGTTTTTAAAGCTGCTCTTGTGCAGATGTTTAGATTCTTTTGGATTCTTTGTCTAGTTGTTGTAGGCATTACCTTGTTACTCTCTGGTTTTGTGATTAAGTTGATGTATGGGTATGCTTATGAAGAGGCTATCCCCGTCCTTAATATCTATGTACTTACTTGTATTCCTATATTTATGGGGCTTGGACAGGGTCTATGGCTTTTGAATGAGCGCAAGTCTTACTTGGCACCTCTTCAAACGATTACTGGTGCAGTGGTTTCCATCATCACAAATCTGATATTTTTACCTTTATGGGGTATTGAAGGTGCTGCAGTCGCTGCTGTACTATCCCAGGTAAGTTCATGCTTTTTAATTAATAGTATTTTTTCCAGAGATTTGTTTGTCATGCAAATGGGTTTCCATAGCAATAAGATTGAAGATTAAATATGCGTAGTCCAATCCTTTTCTTGGTTTTTAATCGTCCTGAAGTGACGCAGAGAGTATTTGATGCTATACGCATTGCTAGACCTCCCAAGTTATATATTGCAGCTGATGGGCCTCGTAAGGATAAAGTGGGTGAGGTTGAACGTTGTCAAGCTGTACAAGAAATTATTTCTAAGGTCGACTGGCCTTGCGAAGTGAGCAGACTGGTTCGAGAAAAAAATCTAGGTTGCAAAATTGCTGTCTCAAGCGCGATAGACTGGTTTTTTTCATGTGAGCCAGAGGGAATTATTCTTGAGGACGATTGCTTACCTCATCCTGACTTTTTCGTCTATTGCGATGAGTTACTTGAAAAGTATCGCGATGATGAACGTATAGGACTAATTTCCGGAACTTCATTTGTAGATTTGCAAGAGGAGCATTTTTTAAAGGATAGTGAGGACTATATTTTTACTCGTTACCCTTCAATTTGGGGATGGGCAAGCTGGAAGAGGGTTTGGAATGACTATGATTTGGATATTAAGTTATGGAAAACCCATCGCCAAGATGTTTCTGTCATGACTCCGTATTTGAAGCTTCGCAAGAAAAATGATCGACTTTTTGATCAAGTAAGTAGATCACAGATAGATACTTGGGACTATCAGGTTAGTTTTCTATTGTGGAGCACGGGTAGGCTATCTATTTGCCCGAGATTTAATTTGATTGAGAACATTGGATTTGGACCAGATGCAACACATACAAAAATTAGAAAATCGAATAAAAATGGCTCCAATCAGTTGAGTGCATTTCGTTTGGTTTTTCCCTTGGTTGTCCCAAAAATTTTGGTACCGAATTATGCATATCAAGAGTGGATAGAAAAAATGGCAACAAAATCAATTTTAAGAAAAATATTGGATAGATTAAAAAACTATGTCCACCGATAAAAAATGTATTGGATGCTTTAGTAATTCTCTTGTGGCTGACTCGATGGGTTGCGAATGTCAATCCTGCGGTCTTCAGTTCAACGTTGCAGAAAGTGGGATTAATTATGCCTCTACTTATGCCGATGAAGATTCGCTCTATTTCGAGCATTCTAAGAATATTGATCGTTTTCAAAAAATGCCAGAAGAAAAATTAAATGCAGCTTTACTTCCATTTGAGCTTAAATTAACCCAATTGATTGCAAAAAATAAGGACTTAGAAAGTTTGATCGATTTGGGTTGTGGCACGGGTCGGTTTTTGAGAAAAGTTGAGTCTGTACTTAGAAATGCGCAGGGTTTTGAAGTAGCCACAGTGTTGGTTGAAAGGCTTCAACAATATGGTCGAAAAGTTAGTCGGGGTGGTATCGCGGAATTTCTAAAATCAGAAACTAATGCTGATGTTGTGACTTTATTGGAGGTCGTTGAGCATCTAGCCAATCCGGGTGAACTGATGCAAGATATTTTAAAAATTAAGAAACCAAAAGTCTTGGCGGTAGTCGTTCCTATGTGGAATACCCGCAGGAAATTTGATTATCAATTCTCTAGGCACGATAGACCACCAAACCATTTAAGCTGGTGGAGTGAGCATTCCTTGAGGTCACTTTTAAATCATCAAGGTTATGAGGTTAGCATAGAGGCTATCCCCGAGAAACGTTGGAGTCTTTTGAAGTATTTGATAAAAGATTTGCGATCTGGGCAAATTGGCGTTGGTTTTGACCAATGGATTAAAGTGTTTATGAATCCGCCGGCATTTTGGTTGCTGGGAATTGCGCAAAAAAACCATGAAAACTAAAATCGCTTTTGACGTTAGTGGTTTGGCGTGGAAATATCGCAGTGGGGTGCAAAATTTATACTGGGCCTATATTGAAGCTTTTGCAAGGCAGCCTAATTATATTGAGCGATGCGATGTTTTGTTTTATGACCGCTCTGGTATTTTTAATAAGCAAATTTCGACAGCGCTTCATCAACGCTATAAGTCATATGCCCCCAATAGCTGGCCTATATCATTTCGTAGACCCCTGCAAGCTATGATCAAGTTGGGCCTCATCAACGGCCCTAGTTTAAGTGGATATATCAATCAAGTTTGGAATTGGGATATCTTTAACCCGAGTGGTGCGCTTGGGTCCATTACTATCCCTGATATCTTGCCAATTGAGTATCCACAGTGGTTTAGCCCCCGTTTTTACAAACGTACAGAGCGCGCAATTGAATTTGCAGCCAAAGAAGCAAAGTTTGTAAATTGTATTTCGTATGATGTGAGAGAAAGATTGGCTCAGTATGCTGGAATGGATCCCAATAAAATTAATGTGATTTATCCAGGAATTGACCAGTCCTACTTTGCACCAATTCCAGCATCCGCACAAGATCAAGCTCTCCGTAAATTTAATTTAAGTAAGGGTGCTTATTTACTTTCCTCTGGATTTTTGGATCCCCGCAAAAATCTTAAGCGTCAAGTTGAAGCTTTCGGGACTTATGCTCAAAGAAGTAAAACTTCAATGAAGTATGTTTTGACAGGGCTTAAAACCAATTTATCTCTGGATGTATTGAAGTTAATCGAGAGTCCAGCCCTGCGCGACAAGATCATCTTTTTAGGGTATGTTTCTGCAGAAGATTTACGGATTCTCACAAGCGCCGCAGCATGTCTTATGTATTGCAGTATCGCAGAAGGTTTTGGTTTGCCAATTATTGAAGCTATGGCTTTAGGGGTTCCAGTTATTACCTCAAATACCAGTTCCATGAAAGAGCTTGCAGCAGGTAGGGCGGTATTGGCAAATCCTGAAAGTGTTGAATCGATTGGGCAAGCTATTGAAGAAACAGTAGAATTTCCAGAGACTAGAATGCAGGCACAAATTACTGCCAATATAGAGTTTGCTAGAACCTTTACGATCGATAGGTGGCTTGAGGGCCATATCAAGCATATGCTTGGCAAAGATTAAAATTTCTTTTCTTTATCTTCTTTGAAATAACCTACTACCTAATATTTAAAAAATCTTTTAAAGATAAATAAAGGAACAGGGTGTTGCTATGTAAATATCGTTTCCAGAGTCTTCTGGGTTCTGTGACAAGGCGATATAACCACTCAAAACCACTTTTTTGAATCCATAATGGCGGACGCTTTTTGGTGCCTGCATGAAAGTCAAATGCCGCACCCACCCCTATTGATAGAGGTTTTAAATGTGGGGCATGAGATGCGCACCAGAATTCCTGTTTGGGGCACCCTAGCCCAACAAATAGGAGGCTTGATCCAGAAGAATTAATTTTTTCAGTTAAAGAAAGGTCTAGTTCGGGCTCTTGCGGAAGTGGGCCTGGTGAATAAGCGCCCGCAATTTTTAGGCTTGGAAACAATTGCTCTAATTTTTGGGTAAGAAGTTTTAATGTATCTGGACTTCCGCCCAAAAGAAAGATAGATAGTTTGTGGATGCTCGCAAGCTGGCACAGCTCGAGCATTAAGTCTGGACCGCAGACGCGCTCAGCATGGCGATGCCCTTTAAGTTTTTGAGTCCAGACTAAGGGAATCCCATCGGCAATAGTTAGGTCAGCATTTTTCATTGCTGATCTGAATTTAGAATTTTCATGAGCTACAGACAGCATATGCACATTAGCTACACAAACATATCCCCCATGATTTTCTGGGCTGCCTATACGCTGGATTATTTTCTGAGAAATGCTCGCAATGCTTCCTACGTCTACTGGAATCTCTATTACATTGCAAAGTGAGCGCTCAAATAGATCTGACATGGTTATTGGTCAGCGGCTCCTGTAAGTAGAGAATGTATTGAGGCCATTACCTCGGATGGACGAATCGATTTTATGCACTGTGACTCGTTGGATTTTCCAAGGCAACTAGGATCGTTGGAGCATGGATATTGTAAACAACCCCCACTTTGACCAAGCGCTATAGAGTTTGGCGGCTGCCACCACTTGGGGTTATTTCCAGTATTAAGAACAATGGTTTTTTTTCCCAACGCAGAAGCAAGATGAACTAGAAAGCTGTCCACTCCCACCAGAATATCTACGGATTGGATTTCACTAATTAACTCATCTAGAGAAGCGGTAGCCTTTATTACAATCTGCGGCTGCCCTGATGAAAAAATGTGATGTGCTTTACTCTTTTCCGATTCCGTGCAAAACACAGTGGGAATTAAATTCTCCTTGTTCAATAACTGACTTAATTGCTGCCAGTTATTTTCGGGCCAGACCTTAAATGCTTGGCTGGAGAATGGGTGGAAAGCAATCTTAGGGGGATGATTGAATGTAAAGCTCTTTCCCCCTGGTGCAATCGGTTTGCCAGTGAGTTTTGATAGCAAGCTTGCAGCAATGTCATACATCTGATCTTGGGTGGCTTGAACCGGTAGGTATTTAACGCAAGGAATTTTGGCATTCCAAATCAGTTTATGCATCCAGTGCGCTTTTTCCCAGGCGGGGGAATAATGATTGCTGCCGGTAATTAAGCTTCCGCAAAGAGCTTCCCGGGAATCTCCAATAAAATCAATACTCGCGCTTAGATTGAAGTTTCTGAGTTGTAAAATTGCCCTGATCAACGAGCTTGCACATTCCTTCAAAAATGTAGGCGCTCCACCTGCAATTGGAAATTGTGAGGCAATGATTTGATCAAAGCCCATAAGACGAAACAAGGGGGCAAACTCCGGTTTTGTCCAAATGATCCACTTAAGATCAGGGCGACTTTGGGCTGCTGTCTTTGCCAGGCAGGCATTCATGATCGCGTCGCCATAACGCCTAGCGCTAATAAGACATATAGATGAATTGAGCGGTAGGGACGATAGGTCGGAATTGAAGGGCATAAGAAAAAGCTGCTTCTTAATAAGCTGTTTTTCCAGTAAAACC
>CAITHY010000189.1 GCA_903892315.1 uncultured beta proteobacterium
CTTGTCAGTTTTAGCGCTTACGCTGCATGGCAAAGCAAGCGCAATGGCATTCAAAGCATCGTCAGCTTTGCTTGTGGGTTCTTTCTCTGCGCCATCATCGCAGGAACAGGTCACGAGACATTGGGTCGCGCAGTCTCTGGCATCGATCTAGTAGAGCGAGTCAAAGCTTCTATTCCAGAAAAAGTGAGCTTTTATTCAGTGCGTCTTTTAGATCACACCGTGCCTTTCTATTTAAGAAGAACGATGATCATGGTTGAATCACCCGATGAGCTTGAGTTTGGGGTTAATCAAGAGCCAGAACTTTGGATGCCAACATTAGACGCCTTTATTACCCGCTGGCAAGAAGATCCAACGGCCTACGCCATCATGGTTCCAGAGCAATTTGATACGCTTAAGACTCAGGGCTTCCCAATGCAGGAAGTTGATCGTGATTCACGCAGGGTCATTGTCAAGCATCCAGATATCTCGCAGTAATATAGGACACCATGTCAAACTTCATCCCCTTCACACGCCCTAGCTTTAATCAAGAAACCATTGATGCTGTTTCAGAGGTATTGCGTTCAGGATGGGTGACATCCGGACCGAAGTTGGCCGAGTTTGAAGCTGCTTTAAGTCAATACTTTGGCGGTCGTCCGGTACGCTGTTTTGCCAATGGCACCGCAACCATGAAGATCGCTCTACAAGTTGCCGGCATTGGTGATGGCGATGAAGTAATTACCACTCCAATTTCTTGGGTGGCAACTTCTAACGTGATTTTGGGTGTTGGCGCCAAACCAGTATTTGTGGATATCGATCCTATTACACGCAATATTGATCTAAATAAAGTGGCTGCTGCAATCACGCCAAAGACACGCGCGATCATGCCGGTCTATTTAGCTGGATTACCCGTTGATATGGATCAACTCTATGCGCTAGCCAAACAACACAAACTTCGCGTGATTGAGGATGCAGCTCAGGCCTTTGGCTCGCAGTGGCAAGGCAAGAAGATTGGCAGCTTTGGTGACCTGGTGAGCTTTAGCTTCCAGGCCAACAAGAACCTCACCACTGTTGAGGGTGGCTGCCTTGTTCTCAATAATTTCGACGAAGCAAAACTGGCTGAGAAATTCCGCCTTCAAGGTTTAACCCGTGAAGGCATGGACGGCATGGATGTTGATATATTGGGTGGCAAAGATAACTTGACCGATGTGAACGCAGCTATCGGCCTTGAACAGCTCAAGCAACTTCCCTCTTATCAAACACGTCGCGCTGAACTCGCGCGCCAATACTTTGATGTACTCCGTGCGAAATTGAAATCAGCTGGATTGGAAGGCATGAAATTAGAACTTCCAGTAGAAAATTTCACCGATAGTAACTGGCACATGTTTCAAGTTGTTTTGCCACTCGAGCAGCTCAATACGGATCGCGCTCAAGTGATGACGGAATTAAAAGATTTGGGCATTGGTACAGGGGTTCATTACCCTGCTATTACAGGATTTACTCTTTACAAAAAACAAGGCTACAAAACTTCAGATACTCCGATAGCCGAACGCATTGGTCGATCCATTCTCACCCTCCCCTTATTTCCGGCAATGACAGATGAAGATATTGGCCGTATAGCCAGTGGATTGGTCGGAATTTTGCAGAAATACCGCAAAAACTAGCGTTCCTGGGTTAAACCCAAAGAATCAGGCAAAATTGCAGCATGACTGCAAATTTAGTTGCCAACCCAACACTCAGCATTGTTATTCCCGTTTACAACGAGGAAGATGGTCTTCAGGC
>CAITHY010000190.1 GCA_903892315.1 uncultured beta proteobacterium
AGTCTAAGTTGGCACTGTGAACTTGCAAAACGCTCACGCCCACAAGGTAAAGATCGTTCCGGATGCTTGCGCATCGGTTCAAGGAACTATTGGCCTTGGCGAACCAGGCAGGGAAAGGGTTTGCATCAAAGCATCTACTTGGTCCTCTAGCTCTCGAATCTGCCCTTGAAGACGGGTCACTTCATCGGCGCTCATATTGGAGGAAGTGCTTTGCTGCGATGGATTTTTTTGTAATGTGATGAGGTCGCCAGCAATTTTTAGTGCGGCCATCATGCTTGCTCGTTCAATACTACGGTTACCACCATTGATGGCCAGTTGAATTTGTTCATCTACCAAGACACACGCTGCCCGGAGTAATGGCTCATGCTCAGCACTGGTTGCCAGGGTAATTTTCTGACCAGCGAGACTTACCTCAATGCGTTGTTGGCTCATTCTCATCCTCTGGGTTATTTGGTGGGATAGCTTCGCCTAATAGATTGAGTTGGCGGCCGTCACTTTGTTCAGGCAGGCGACTTAGGATATGTTGAATACGCTTTTGCGCATCTTCAATCTTATTTTCAAGCTGACTGCGCTCTTGCTTTAGCGGCTTTATGGCTTCGGTGATCAGTTGAATTTTTTTAGACAGCCTCTGTAGCGCTGAGTCTATCGAACCAGGTTCAGGTGAATCGTTTGGGACATGAGGGGTATGCTCGGTCATATGGGCATTGTAGCCTTAGGAAATTGGTTTGTGCAGTGGTGTCTACTGGGTTTAGGGGGTGGGCACCCCTAGTAGATCAAAGTAATAGGTTTTCTCCCCATACTTCTTGGGGGAGATATAGGTTTTTTTCCCTAGACTTTGCCATTCGACTCGGTGTTGGAAGATTGGGCCATCATAGACAAAGGTATGGAATTCACCATTTTCGCCGCAGGCATCGACATTCTGCGGAAGTCGGTCAATAAAATCTTGGTTAAATTCCACCCCTACAAAAGAGTCGTCTAAAAAGCTTCCATCCACACAGACAACCCTTGCCTTAAATCCTGCTTCTAGGAATTCATGCACCATTGCTAAGCGATCTTCGTTCCAGAGTGGCAATAGAGCCGTAAGACCCGCTTTCGAGCAAACCATTTCTTCCCATTCTCGATGTGCAATCAGATCAATATCGCCAAAAATCGCCTCTCTGATCCCTTGAGCATGCAATAGGATTAATTGATCAATAAAGCACTGTTCATATTCCTGCCAGCTTGCTGAGATAAAGGCATTTCGTATGCCAAGGGATTTACCTTGTGCGCATATCAGTTCTTTTGTGACTCCATGGGAACGGGTTTTAACTCCAGATTCATCAAGGGCGGTGAGGAGGCAGGTGATATTGACCCCAGCCTTTTGAGCTCGCCAAAGCGCTAAACATGAATCTTTACCCCCGCTCCAGGAAGCCATTGACTGCGTGGACATGAATTGACTACCTTATTCAAAATAACCATCTAAAACCCATGAATTGGGGATAAAATTCTCAAAACCAATTTCTGGAGAGCCTGCATAGTGAGTTTATCTAAAAGACAGAACATCTTTTTAATTTTCGGGTTGTCAGCCATCATGTGGCTTACACGTGGCCACCATATGGCATCTCTCACCCATCTTCCAGATGCATCGTGGGCTATTTTCTTCATCGTAGGTTTTTATTTTTCAAGCTTTGCCGTTATCGCTCTGTTCTTGGCCCAAGCATTCTTAATTGATTATTTGGTCCTCACGCAACTGGGTATCGGTCAATCCTGCTTCACCATTGCTTACTCTTTCTTATTGCCTGCTTACCTATCTCTTTGGTTCGCCGGTAAGTGGATCTCTAGGCGTTATACGCTGAACTTAGCTGGCTTTAAGAATCTTATTCTTTCAGCGGTTTCAGGAATTATTATTTGTGAGCTCATCTCAAGTGGTAGTTACTATTTCATCAATGTTCCAGGCACCGCCTCCGTTGGTGAATTTATGGGTAGACTTGCTCTTTATCTTCCACAAGCTTTGGTGATTACGATGAGTTATCTGATCGTTGCCTTGGTTACTCATTTAGTCATGATTGCTGCAGCACATAAAGCAACGTCGCCAAGCAAGATCAAGTTCTAATTTAAGGCGGGATCCCCAATCCCGTATAATCTCTAGGTTGATGGTGCTCTAGTGTCTATTCGGCATTAGAGTTAAACGGGAAGCACTAACCAAACGTGCGCTGTCCCCGCAACGGTAAGAGAATGCCTAGTTTAGGCAAAGAGTTTGAATAAGCCACTGTGTATCTAATTGCATGGGAAGGCCAAACTCCCGAATTCTCCAGCCCGGATACCGGCCTCAACAGGTGAAATTTGCAACGTGGGTTATTGCATGCCGATGATGTTTCGCACAAGAGCGAAGCTTTGTCTTGCTGATCCATTTTGTGTATTTCAAAGATTCTAGCCAACAGGGAATTTGGCTGGGGAATCCTTATAAAAGGTGTACAAAATGAACAGCTGTTTTCTTGCGAAAGACAAAGTAAGGCGTCGCAGCAGCACGCTTTCCACCATCCTCTTTATCTGTTTGGGATTGGGGGGTAATTACATCAGCGCCTTTGCACAAAATGCAGCATCAGTTTCTGTCGCGACTCTTAATAATCAGCTAGACCCAGTCATTGTGACTGCAACAAGAACTTCGACGCGTGCAAACGATGTTCTAGCGGATTATGTCTATATCGGTCCTGAAGAAATTGCTGACGCAGGTCAGTCGAGCATTACTGAGTTACTACAACGCCAAAGAGGCGTTGAGGTTTCCAACAACGGCGGCGGTGTTCAGAGCGTTTTCTTGCGTGGCGCCAACTCTGCCCAAACATTAGTATTGATTGATGGGGTAAGAACTACTTCAGCACTAAATGGTGGTGCCTCATGGTCAGCCATTCCCGTCTCTCTCATTGATCACATTGAAATTATTTTTGGGCCGCAAAGTAGCTTATATGGTTCAGATGCTATTGGTGGCGTCATTAATATTTTCACCAAAAAAGGTGTGGGGCCCGCTAAAGTAACAGCATCCACTGGATATGGGACCTATGGAACAAGCATTTCACAAGCCAGTTTATTTGGGTCAACTGAGGGTGATCAAAGCATTAGTTATTCTGTTAGCGCAACGACGGAGAACTCAGCCGGCTTTAATACGATTGCTCCAAATAATCCTTATAAAGCCTCATACAACACTGCTAACACAATTGGCTATACCAAGACTGGTGGCGCCGCTCAAGTGAGTCAAGAATGGGCAAAGGGTCAGTCTGTCGGCGCGCAGGTATACGCTAGTAGAAACAATAATCAGTATCCTGTTTATGGACCTGGACAAGTGCTTGGTAATCAAATCAATGAAGTCAGCACTTTAGCTTTGTATTCGAAAAATCAAATTACGGATATTTGGAATAGCAATCTGCAAGTTGCTCAATCGTATGACTCCGGCCAGGCAATTTATCCAAGTCAAACGCCTGCTTCCTGGTATCCAGCAGGAAATCCACTTACCAATACTAAGCAAAATATCTATACCTGGCAAAATGACATCAACCTTGGACCTGATTTATTGCAACTATTGGCTGAGCGTAGAACGGTGTCGATGTATGCAACAGGAACCAATACTCTCAACCTTGAGCAAGATACCAATTCGGTTGCAGCTGCTTATCAGTTGAAGCGGGGTGCTAATCTAGCAAACTTTAGTTTACGTAATGACAATATCACTGGATATGGTTCGCAAAATACTGGCGGAGCGTCTTATGGATATTTCTTTACTAAAGAGTTGCGGGTCAATGCAAACTACGGTACCGGTTTTAAGGCACCATCCTTCTATGATTTGTACTATCCCAACTATGGTGTAGCGACGATTAAACCAGAAAGAAGTCAAAATACTGAAGCGGGCATACATTACGAAACACTACCGTATGACATTCATTTTGTTGTTTACAACAATACGATTACTAACTTAATTCAATATACAACTCTGGGCTGTCCTGTTGGATATTCAACGGGTTGTGCAAGTAACGTAGCCTCGGCCAAAATTACAGGCGCTTCTCTGGGGGGCGTTAGCCGTGTTGGGGATTTCATCTTTAAGGGATCGTTTGATCAGCAAAATCCAGTAGATCAATCCACAGGTTACGTCTTGGCTAAAAGAGCTAAACAATTTGGTAATGTCAGTGTTGAGTATAAAAAGAATGCAATCGCTGTTGGTGCTGAAGGAACCTTTCAGGCGCAACGAAACGACTATGGCAACACTGGCACCATGAATGGTTATGGCATTGCGAATTTATATGGTAGCTATGATCTTGAAAAGGACTGGAGTCTATTTGCGCGCTGGAATAATATGTTCAACAAAAACTATCAACTGAGTTATGGATACGTTACACCGGGCTCAAACGTATTTGTTGGCATTAGATATGCTATGAAGTAAATTTAAGAAAAAATTGCCACCTTCGGGTGGCTTTTTATTTACTGAAAATGACTATTTTAAATTTAGATGAATTGCATCGCATTGCTTGCGTAGAAGGTCGTGATACGTATATTGATCCTACCTCTGGATATCATGTATTAACTAGTCAGGCATTATTAAAGCAAAGAAGATGTTGCGGTAATTCTTGTAGACACTGCCCTTATGGACGATTTAATGTGCGAGGTGTCGATAGTCCTGAAGTGCCAATGGCAAAACCAGTCTTAATCAACTGGACCCAAAAACAAGGGGGAGTAGATGTTCTTTTTTGGTCAGGTGGCAAGGATAGTTTTTTAACGCTGATGCATTTGCTGGGTGAGGGCAAGAATGTAATTTTGCTCACCAGTTTTGGCGCCCATACGAATCGGGTTTCTATACAAGACGTCCATATTAAAGATATTGCTAAACAAGCGGAGTTGTTTAAGGTGCCACTCTGTTTAGTGCCCTTATTCCCAAATACCGACTATAAAGAATCGATAGAGGCTGCCTTAAGCATGATTTGCTTGCAAACGGAATTGCCAATCCTGCGCTTAGTCTTTGGGGACTTACATCTGAAGGATATCCGCCAATGGCGGGAGAAGACTTGGGGGAATTATGAAATAGATACCCCTTTATTTAATGTCCCTTATGCAGAACTTTTGCAAAGACTCTGGGCTTTTCAAGCAAGAATGGGGCTCTCGATTACGCTTGCGACAGAGGTGAAGCTAGGGAATTCGAATCTTCCCGTTGGTACTCCTTATAACCAGGAATTGGTAGACCATTTAGAGGCCTCCGGCATAGATGGGATGCTAGAGAATGGTGAAGGTCATACTTTGGTTCTTTCAGGGTCCAGTTAAGACCCCATTGAACAATGCTTTAATTTGTTGCGTTGCAATATATTGATCTAGACAATAGACCCTCTGGCACCCGCTTTGAAAGGTAAAAAAGCCTACAATAGAGGGTCTTGGAGCAAGGATTTATGACCGTATTAGATAAGCATCCCGAAAAAAACCTGATTCGTCTGCAGTTAAGTCAAAACTCGGTCTTAAAAAGCTTGGATGCCTCAGCAATGGCTGATTTAGAGCGCCATTTAGAAATTGCTGACCTCAAAAAATCCGAAATATTGCTACACCAGGGTGACCACCAAATGGAGCAGTACTTTGTCTTGGATGGAATTCTGAAGCGCATTGTCTCGAGTGCGGATGCCAAAGAGATGATTTTGCGTTTTGCCATCGAAAAAGATATTGAAACAAGCTATGCTGCTTGGCGCCTTAAAACCGCCGCCCCATACAGCATTGCCTGCGTCACTAAAGCACGTGTAGCCCGAATGCCAATGAAGAAGTGGGCTGAATTCCTGGAGGAGCACAAGCCTCTCAAAGAGAGTTTTGAATTTGAGGTTATGCGTCTGATGAGTGAAATCATGGCGCATACCATTACCCTGCATATGCTTGATGCTCCAGGGCGGGTAGAGCGTTTCTTGCGTAAATATGAGGATTTGTTTGAGCTTCTCCCAAAGAAGGAGTTGGCGGCCTACCTCAATCTCTCTCCTGAGACCTTAAGTCGCCTCAAAACGAAGCATAAAGAACTCTTTGTTTAAGAGCCAAAACAGCCCGCAATGACAGGATTTAAGGGGAAATTGACCGAAGTCAATGATGAACCCCTTGCCCAAGCCTAATATTCATCTCAGCCTAAGCGGGACACAAAACCCGTTATGTGATTTATAACTACATTGGAGACGTTAGCGAAAGCTAAATTGCGTGAGCTCTACAAGAGCAGACCCGCAATTTTTAAATAAATTTCTATGACAACAGATAATCAAAACACACAATTAACCGACGGCTTTCACCTCGTCATTGACGCTTTGAAAGCAAACGACCTCGACACCATTTTCGGCCTCGTTGGTATTCCAATTACTGACTTATGTCGTTTAGCGCAAGCAGAAGGTTTGCGTTTTATTGGCTTCCGCCACGAACAGCATGCAGGTAACGCTGCCGCTATTGCTGGTTACATGACGCAAAAGCCAGGCATCTGTATGACAGTTTCCGCTCCTGGTTTCTTGAACGGTTTGACAGCTTTGGCTAATGCTACTGTGAACTGCTTCCCAATGATTTTGATCTCCGGTTCAAGCGAACGTGAAATCGTTGACTTACAACAGGGTGATTACGAGGAGATGGATCAGCTCAATGCTGCTAAGCCATATTGCAAAGCTGCATATCGTATTAATCACATTGAAGATATCGGCATCGGTTTTGCACGCGCAATCCGTGCTGCAGTTTCTGGTCGTCCAGGCGGTGTGTATCTAGACTTGCCAGCCCAGTTGCTGGCCCAAACAATGCCTGCTGAAGAAGCCAAGAAATCAATCTTCAAAGTGATCGATCCGGTTCCACGTCAAATCCCAGCAGCTGATGCAGTTGCTCGTGCATTAGATGTGTTGAAGGGTGCTAAGCGTCCATTGATTCTCTTGGGCAAAGGCGCTGCTTACGCACAGGCTGATAAAGAGATTCGTGACTTAGTTGAGAAATCAGGCATTCCTTACTTGCCTATGTCGATGGCTAAAGGTCTATTGCCAGACAATCATCCGCAGTCTGCTTCTGCAGCACGTTCATTCGTATTGGCCGAAGCCGATGCAGTGTTATTGGTTGGCGCACGATTGAACTGGTTGCTTGCACACGGGAAGGGTAAAACTTGGGGCAAAGAGCCTAAGAAATTTATCCAAATCGATATCCAAGCAAACGAAGTGGATAGCAACGTACAAATCGCTGCCCCATTGATTGGCGATATCGGTTCATGCGTTGGCGAACTCTTGAAGGGTATCTCTGCTGTTCCTAAGCCAAGCGCTGAGTGGATTGCTGCGATCACTGAGAAGAAAGACAAGAATCTGGCCAAGATGGCGGAGACGTTGGCTAAAGAAGCAAACCCAATGAACTTCCATGGCGCATTACGTGTGATTCGTGATGTGATCAAGAAGAACCCAGATGTGAACTTGGTAAATGAAGGTGCAAATACACTCGACTATTGCCGTGCCATCGTTGACATGTACAAGCCACGTAAGCGTTTTGACTCTGGTACTTGGGGCATTATGGGAATTGGTATGGGTTACTCCATTGGCGCAGCTGTAATCAGCGGCTTGCCAACTGTGGCGGTTGAAGGCGATAGCGCATTTGGCTTTAGCGGTATGGAATTGGAAACAGTGTGCCGTTACAACTTGCCAATCACAACGGTTGTATTTAACAACAACGGCGTATACCGTGGTACAGACGTCAATCCAACAGGCGGTGCTGATGTTGCGCCGACTGTGTTCGTTAAAGATGCTCGTTACGACAAAATGATTGAAGCGTTTGGTGGTGTTGGTTACTACGTAACTACTCCAGCAGAATTAGAAGCAGCGTTAACAGAAGCGATTGCTGCCGGTAAACCAGCCCTCATCAATGCTGTTATTGATGAAACTGCAGGTACTGAGAGTGGACGTTTGACGAACTTAAACCCATCCACAGCAGCTGCAAAAAAATAAGAAACGCTGAGTAACAAAACATTCATATTTTTAGACTAAATTTAGAAGCAAACAAGAAAGACTTAAGGAGAAACAAACATGACTAAACCATTAGACGGTATTCGCATTATTGACTTCACACACGTACAAGCAGGTCCTGCATGTACTCAGTTGTTGGCATGGTACGGCGCTGACGTTATCAAAGTTGAGCGTCCAGGTTCTGGCGACGTAACTCGCAGCCAACTGCGCGATATTCCCGGTGCAGATGCTTTGTACTTCACCATGTTGAACGGTAACAAGCGTTCATTGACTCTAGACACCAAGACTCAAGAAGGTAAAGAAGTTTTAGAGAAGATGATCAAAACTTCTGACGTGATGGTTGAGAACTTTGGTCCAGGCGCTTTGGATCGTATGGGATTCTCTTGGAAGCGTATCCAAGAATTGAACCCAAAAATGATCATGGCTTCTGTTAAAGGCTTTAGCGATGGCCACTCATATGAAGATTTAAAAGTGTATGAGAACGTTGCTCAGTGTGCAGGTGGTGCAGCTTCCACAACTGGTTTCTGGGATGGTCCTCCTACTGTTTCTGCTGCTGCTTTGGGCGACTCCAACACTGGTATGCATTTGGCAATTGGTATTTTGACTGCATTAATGCAGCGTCAAAAAACCGGCAAAGGTCAAAAAGTATCTTGCTCAATGCAAGATGCAGTGTTGAACTTGTGCCGCGTGAAGTTGCGCGATCAACAGCGTTTGGACAAGATTGGTTACTTGGAAGAATATCCACAGTACCCACACGGTTCATTTACTGACGTAGTGCCACGTGGCGGTAACGCTGGTGGTGGCGGTCAGCCAGGCTGGGTGTTGAAGTGTAAGGGTTGGGAAACAGATCCAAACGCCTATATCTACTTCACCATTCAGGGTCACGCTTGGGAGCCAATCACACGCGCTATCGGCAAACCAGAGTGGGCAACTGATCCAGCTTACATGACTGCTGAAGCCCGTCAAGACAAGATTTTTGACATCTTCGCAACCATTGAAGACTGGCTCAAAGACAAGACTAAGTACGAGGCTGTAGACATTCTCCGCAAGTTTGATATTCCATGTGCTCCAGTTCTCTCAATGAAGGAATTGGCTGCTTCACCAGACTTGCGTAAGAGCGGTTCGATCGTTGAAGTTGATCACAAAGTACGTGGTAAGTATTTGACAATCGGTAGCCCAATCAAGTTCTCTGATTTGGAAATCGAAGTTGGTCCATCACCAGTATTGGGTGAGCACACTGACGAAGTATTGGCTGATCTTGGCTATAGCGCTGATGACATCGCTAAGTTGCATACAGCTAAAGCAGTTTAATAACGCTAACCATCGCTGTTAATTGAAAGGCGCTCCTCGTGAGCGCCTTTTTTAATTCTCAAAAACTCTATAGACTGACCATATGAATACCAAGATTGATTTACACCAGTTAGTAGAGTGCGCTGGCGATGCGGTTGTTGTTGCTGATGCCAATGAAAAGATTGTGCTTTGGAATCCTGCGGCTACCCGCATCTTTGGCTATTCAGAGCAAGAAGCTCTTGGGAACACTTTGGATCTCATTGTTCCTGAGCGTCAACGTCAAAAGCACAGTGCAGGCTACAGCCATTCCATGGAGACAGGCACGACCCGCTATGGGGCTGCACTGTTGAAGGTGCCAGCCAAGCATCAAGATGGTGGGACGCTGTCGATTGCTTTTACAGTTGGCATGCTGTTTGACGCCTCTGGCAAGGCCAATGGGGTGGTTGCTGTCATTCGGGATGAGACTGAGCGTTTTGCCCAAGAAAGAGCCCTTAAAAAGCGTCTTGCCGAACTTGAAAATTCCTCGCTATAGCTGCATATAGGTCTTAACCAGGGTAAATGCAGGTTTAGAAGAAAGTCGTGCCTAAAAAACGGGCACACCTGAGTTTTCCCTATTCCCCACTGGTAAAATTGCCTGAATTCAAAATTTCACTCTTATTAGGACTTAAATCATGGCAAAAGCACTAGAGGGGGTCAAAGTCCTCGACTTTACGCACGTTCAATCAGGCCCAACTTGTACGCAGTTACTGGCTTGGTTTGGCGCAGATGTCATCAAAGTAGAAAAGTCTGGCGAGGGCGATGCAACCCGCGGTCAGTTGCGTGATATTCCGGATGCGGATAGCTTGTATTTCACAATGCTGAACCATAACAAGCGTTCCATCACAGTAAACACTAAAACCCAAAAAGGCAAAGAAATTCTAGAGCGCCTCATTAAAGAGTGTGATGTTTTGGTTGAGAACTTTGCACCAGGCGCACTCGATCGCATGGGATTTTCTTGGGAGCGTATTCAAGAGCTAAACCCAATGATGATCATGGCTTCAGTAAAAGGTTTTGGTCCTGGCCCATACGAAGATTGCAAGGTGTATGAGAACGTAGCGCAATGTGCTGGCGGCTCTGCATCAACCACTGGTTTTGATGACGGCCCTCCGATGGTGACTGGTGCGCAGATTGGCGACAGCGGCACTGGTTTGCATTTGGCATTAGGTATTGTTACTGCTTTGTATCAACGCACGCACTCTGGCCGCGGTCAAAAAGTATTAGCAGCAATGCAAGATGCAGTATTGAACTTGTGCCGCGTGAAGTTGCGCGATCAACAGCGCTTAGAGCGTAACGGTACGATGCAAGAATATCCACAATACCCAAATGGTAAGTTCGGTGACTCTGTGCCCCGCGCTGGTAATGCCTCAGGGGGCGGTCAGCCAGGCTGGATTCTTAAATGTAAAGGCTGGGAAACTGACCCCAATTCGTATATTTACGTAGTAGTACAGGCGCCAGTATGGCCTGCAATATGTAAAGTCATTGGCCGCGAGGATTGGATCACTGACCATAATTTCGCATCCGCAATGGCACGCTTACCGCGCCTCATGGAAATTTTTGCTGAGATTGAAAAATGGACAATGACATTAAGTAAGTTTGAGGTTATGGAAGCACTCAATAAATACGATGTTCCTTGTGGCCCAATTCTCTCCATGAAAGAAATTGCTGAAGAGCCTGCATTGCGCGCTACTGGTACCGTCGTTGAAGTGGATCACCCAATTCGTGGAAAGTACCTTACTGTGGGTAACCCAATCAAGATGTCTGATAGCCCAACCGATGTGATTCGTTCACCATTACTCGGTGAGCATACTGACGAGATTCTTAGCGAGTTGGGTTACTCAACCGATGAATTGATTGAGTTACGTCACGATAAGGTGATCTAAGATGCGGGTTGCTTTGATTGGTAGTGCAGATTTTGGTAAGGCAGCCTTAGAAGCTTTTTTAGATCGCGGCGATGAAGTGGTGGCTGTTTTCTGCCCACCCGACAATCCTAAATCAAGCAAACCCGAAGTCTTAAAAGAAGCTGCGCTAGCAAGGGGCTTGACCCCTTTGCAGTTCGCTTCTTTGAAGGGGGCCGAAGCAGCTCAGGCCATGATTGATGCCAATGCAGATATCTGCGTAATGGCTTACGTGCTTCAGTTTGTGCCGCAAGAGCTTTGTAAGATTCCAAAGCACGGCACTATTCAATACCACCCGTCCTTATTGCCTAAATACCGTGGGCCAAGCGCCATTAATTGGGCGATTGCATTGGGAGAGGAAAAAACAGGCTTAACGATATTCCGCCCATCGGATGGTTTGGATGAAGGCGAAGTCATCTTGCAAAAAGAAGTGGTAATTGGGCCTAATGACACATTAGGCAAGATCTACTTTGATCACTTATTCCCGATCGGCGTGAAAGCTCTCTTGGAGACTGCTGACCTTGTAGTTGCAGGCAAGCATCAAGAAATCGTCCAAGATGAATCACAAGCTAATTACGAAGGTTGGTTTGATACTAACGCTGCACAGATTCATTGGGCGACCCACATCAGTCAAATTTATAACCTGATTCGTGCTTGCAATCCTGCCCCGGGCGCTTGGACTAAGTTCGGTGAGCAAAAGGTACAGATCTACGATTGCCATAAGCACGTTGCTGCTACCTTTGGTGCCGTTAAAGGGAAGCCAGGCGAAGTTACTCAAATCACGCTAGATTCATTTTTCGTTACCTGTCACGGAGGACAGATAGAAGTTCTCAAAGCCAAGGGAGCCGCAGGTAAAGTCACCGGTGCTGAACTTGCAAAAGAGTTAAATCTTGAAGTAGGGCAGTTCTTCGCGCTTTAAATCACTCCATGACTAATGAATCAAATCTATCTTCTATGGAAAAAGGACGGAATAATTCATTATCAAAGACTGACGACTCACAGTTGAATCAGGGAGAGCTTGCTTCAGATCAAAGGACTGAAAACTCAAGAAAAAATGCCCTGAGTAAGCGTGAAATTATGGAGCAGTTATCTCGAGAGAGATTTCCTTGGGACGAGTAAGTCCCGCTATGAACTAAAGATTAAATCTCTAGGTTATCAATCAAACGTGTTTTGCCAAGCTTAGCTGCCGTCAGAATGACGAGAGGCTCACCTGCTTGGAGTTGCTCATTATTCGCAGGCGATAAATCACTTTGCTGACGAATAGCGATGTAATCGGGCTGCCAGCCACGCTTTGCTAAGGAAGTAACCGCAGCTTTTTCGATCTCAGAGATCGATTGGCTATTACGGTCTTTCAGTTGCAGAACGCGATCACGCACATCTATTAATGCCTTTTGTAGTTCAGGGGCTTCGGCACGTTCTTCAACTGAGAGGTAGCCATTACGAGAGGAGAGGGCAAGACCGTCTTCTGCACGAATGGTTTCACCTGGAATGATCTCAACTGGTAATGCAAACTGCTTAGCCATCTGACGAATGATCATCAGTTGTTGGTAATCTTTTTTGCCAAATATTGCTACTTTAGGTTGTACGCAAGAAAAGAGCTTCAATACAACCGTACAAACCCCTTTAAAGAATCCAGGGCGGAATTCACCCTCGAGAATGTCACCTAACTGCTGCGGAGGGTCAACTCGATATTCTTGGGGCTGAGGGTAGAGGTCTCGTTCGGTTGGTGCAAACAAGATGTATACACCTTCTTTTTCCAGCTTGTCGATGTCCGCCTGCATTGTGCGTGGGTAGCTATCAAAATCTTCGTTGGGACCAAACTGCAAGCGGTTCACAAAGATACTAGCAACAACTGGATCGCCATGTTGCCTTGCAAGACGCATCAGTGAGAGATGGCCCTCATGGAGATTACCCATGGTTGGTACAAATGAAGCGCGGTTTTGACCTCTTAAGTGGTCGCGTAATTCTTGGATATCACTGATGATTTTCATGCAACAGGTGTGTAGGCGAGGCGCACATAGATTGGAGCATAGGGCTCAGCTTGAGTGATCTCAACCAAGGCCTCGCGTGAGAGTTCAAGCATGGCGATGAAATTCACGATAACAACAGGGATGCCCTTGCCAGAGTTAATGGCCTCTTCGAATAATTCACTGAACTCTACAAATTTAGTGCTTTGTAGGCGACGCAAGATACGTGTCATAAAGTCACGCACCGATAGTTCTTCACGGGTAATCGTGTGATGCTGAGTGAGTTTGGCGCGATGCAAAACATCACGCCAAGCCATTTGCAAATCTTCTACATTGACTTCTGGCCAAGCAATGGCAACGGTAGTGTCCACATAGCCATGGGCTATCTGGAAATCACGACCTTGCTGTGGAATTTGATCGAGCTCTTGGGCCGCCAACTTCATGCGCTCATATTCGAGCAAGCGGCGAACTAATTCAGCGCGTGGATCTTCTACTTCTTCCTCGCTGTCCGCTTTCTTCATTGGCAGCAGCATGCGAGATTTAATTTCAATCAACATGGCAGCCATGAGTAGATACTCGGCAGCAAGTTCTAAATTGTGATGACGGATTTGATCGACATAGCTTAGGTACTGCTGAGTAACCTGCGCCATCGGGATATCTAGAACGTTAAAGTTCTGTTTGCGAATGAGGTATAGCAATAGATCTAAAGGGCCTTCAAATGCTTCTAGAAAAACTTCAAGGGCATCTGGTGGAATATAAAGATCGGTAGGGAGCTTAAAAAGAGGTTCGCCATAGAGTTTGGCGAAAGCAGCCGACATGCCATCGGTCACTGATGGAGTGGTATCAAGCAAATCGGACATGGGCTGCGCGCTAGGCTCAGTCATTCGAGTACACGTATGCGCGTTGCTTGAGTTTTGCGGCTTTTGCGCGGCGCTGGTCTTCAACGCTCAATGGCTCTTTATCCCAAAGGAGGGCGCGACCAGCTTGCTGTTCGGCCTCGAGGTTAGGATGCTCGTTTTTGAGTTCAGTTAAGAACTGGGTGATTTCAGATTGATATCTTGCCATGGTATTTCCTAAAATACTCAATAAATTCAATAACTTATGAAATTAATTCGAAAAGTTATCTAGGGACTACAACCGTCATTATAGGTGCTTTTTAGGGGGCTTTTTACAAGTTTGCAGCCAGCAAAGCCTCAATTTGAGGGGCTTCCACGCGGGTCATGAGGTGCTTGTAAGGCTTGATAGGGTTCTTGCTCGAAAGAGGGGTGTGGATGTCTTCCCAGGAAAGGGGCGACAAGGAGAAGAATTCTTCCACTCCTGAAGCTACTTGAGGAATAACCGGCTTAAGATACAGGCTCATCATCCGGAATGCTTCCAGGGTAATACTGCAAACCTGTTGCAGCTCAGCTTCACGCTCTGGATCTTTAGCGATTTCCCATGGCTTATTCTCGTCTACAAAGCCATTTACTTTATCTGCGAGTTCCATCACGGTGCGCAATGCTTTTGCGAACTCACGTCCCTCATAGAGTTCAGCAATTTTGTCGCTGGAGGATGCAATTTCTTTGAGGAGTGGATTGCTCATTGCTTCATCAGAAACCACGCCACCGAATCGTTTTACTAAGAAGCCTGCGCTACGACTCGCAATATTGATGTACTTGCCGAGTAAGTCGCTATTTACACGCGCAACAAAGTCTTGAAGATTTAAATCCAGATCTTCCATGCTGTCGTTGAGCTTGGTTGCGAAGTAGTAACGGAACCACTCTGGATTAAAGCCGCATTCGATCACACTGTTGGCAGAAATTAAAGTGCCACGTGACTTACTCATCTTCTCGCCATCAACGGTTAAGAAGCCGTGAGCAAACACATTGGTTGGTGTGCGATAGCCAGCAAACTTTAAAGTCGCAGGCCAGAACAAGGTGTGGAAATAGAGAATATCTTTGCCAATAAAATGGTATTGCTCAGTGGTGGTATCTGGCTTAACCCATTCATCAAAATTAAGGCCTTTGGCTTGGCAATAATTGAGGAAGCTGGCGTAATAACCGATAGGGGCATCAAGCCATACATAGAAGTATTTGCCTGGTGCATCAGGGATCTCAAACCCGAAATACGGGGCATCGCGGGAGATATCCCAGTCACCTAGCTTGCTTTCGCCTGGGTGGCCAACCCATTCTTTCATCTTATTGCGAGCCTCAGGCTGCAGTGGTGTTTTGACCTGCGTCCAGTCGCGTAAGAACTCTTCGCAACGGGGATCAGAAAGCTTAAAGAAGTAGTGGTCTGAAATCTTTTTGATGGGTGTTGCACCGCTAACTACCGAGAAAGGATTCTTTAAATCCGTAGGTGAATACGTTGCACCACATTTTTCACAGTTGTCACCGTATTGATCTTTGGCGCCGCACTTAGGACACTCGCCTTTAATAAAGCGATCCGGTAGGAACATTTCTTTAACGGGATCGTAAGCTTGCTCAATCGCACGCTTTTCTATCAACCCAGCATCACGCAGCTTGAGATAAATGCTTTGCGCTAATTTTTCATTCTCGGGGCTGTCAGTGGTGTAGTAGTTATCAAACGAAATGAGGAAGTTATCAAAGTCGCGCTTGTGCTCTTTCCAAACATTGGCGATCAGTTCTTTCGGGGTGATACCTTCTTTTTCAGCACGCAACATGATGGGGGTGCCATGCGTGTCATCGGCGCCAACATAATGCACTTCATGACCGCGCATTCTTTGAAAGCGAACCCAAATATCAGTCTGAACGTACTCCACCAAATGGCCGATATGGATCTGACCATTGGCATACGGTAAGGCGGAGGTGACAAGAAGGCGGCGTTGAGAACTGCTCATGTAATGCGTGCTTAAATAAGAAGGTTAGAAGGTTCAATAGGGTGCAGCACATCATTATGCTGGCTAATGCAGTGATTTTAGTCTGCGGTTAAAGTAAAGCTCCGCGAAGTGTTCCTAAACCCCGATAAAATTGAGTTCCTCCCGACCTTAGAGAGTATTTTATGGCAGCAAAACCAACCATTCAGATGTCTTCTGCCTCCGTGCCCTTGGTGCATGAGGTCGAGGTTATGGATGAGCTGGGGCGTCTAAAAACGACGCATATTCCTGGGGAACGACCACTCACCATTTATCTAGACAAGCGCGAGGTTGTGACTCTCATGACCCTGGGAAGTGCTCCAGAAGCTTTAGTCTTGGGCTATTTGCGTAACCAACGCCTGGTTGAGTCTCCGGACGATATTGAGAGCATCCAGGTTGATTGGGAAACGGACTCTGCTGCTGTCAAAACCCGCCGGAGTACAGTTGATATAGATGCTCTAACAAGCAAGCGCGTGGTGACTACTGGTTGCGGTCAAGGGACGATGTTTGGTGGCTTAATCGAGGAAATGGATGCCATTCGGCTTCCCGAAGGTCCGGCACTATCCCAGGAGGCAATAGTTGCTTTGATTGACTCCATTCGGATGCATGACACGATCTACAAGAAGTCTGGCTCAGTCCATGCTTGTGCCGTTTACGAGCGGCACGGCAAGGATGGGGTACGTTTGTTGCACTTCATTGAGGACGTCGGCCGCCATAATGCAGTTGACTCGATTTCTGGTTTGATGTGGTTAGTCAATAAACCAGGCAAGGATTTGATTTTCTTTACTACTGGGCGCCTGACCTCAGAGATGGTCATCAAGGGGGCCCAGATGGGCATCCCATTCCTCTTGACCCGCTCTGGAGTGACCTTGATGGGCTTGGAGTTGGCGCGTAAAACCAATCTCACCATCCTCTCGCGTTGCTCCGGTAAACACTTTGAGATCTACAACGCCCCAGAGAGGGTCGTTTTTAGCCAAAAAACCCTATAAATTCGTCGGTAGGTGAGGGCGAAGGTTTTACAATTCGGTCATGACTATTAAATCAGACCACTGGATCCGCCGAATGGGCGAGCAAGGCATGATCAGCCCATTTGAACCTGGGCAAGTTCGCCAAGATGCCGCCGGCAACAAAATCGTAAGTTATGGCACTTCAAGCTATGGCTATGACATTCGTTGTGCAGACGAATTCAAAATCTTTACCAACATCAATAGCACTATCGTTGATCCAAAGAATTTCGATGAACAATCCTTCGTCGACTTCAAAGGCGACGTTTGTATCATTCCACCAAACTCTTTTGCACTCGCCAGAACGGTTGAGTACTTCAAGATTCCACGTAGCGTGTTAACTGTCTGCGTTGGCAAGAGTACGTATGCTCGCTGCGGGATTATCGTGAACGTTACGCCATTTGAGCCTGAGTGGGAAGGTTATGTCACTCTAGAGTTTTCAAACACGACACCTTTACCTGCGAAAATTTATGCTGGTGAAGGTTGTGCGCAAGTACTTTTCTTTGAGAGTGATGAAGTCTGCGGAACATCTTATAAAGATCGCGGTGGTAAGTATCAAGGTCAGCGGGGTGTTACCCTGCCTAAGACCTAAGCCATTACGGCAGTGCGTAAATTTCTATTTAATCGCCGTCCCACACGGATTAATTTAGAGGAATATCGCGCTACGCTCTCGCGCTCTGAAATGGCGCGACCAGAGAATAATTTTTACCATTGGTTGCTAGGTACCACCTGGACTGGCTTTATGTTGCTAGTTGTCTTTGTATATCTTGCAACAAACCTCTTATTTGCTGTTGCTTATATTGCATGTGGAGATGGCAGTATTACTAATGCCCGACCAGGCTCTTTGTTGGATGTCTTTTTCTTTAGTGTGCAAACTATGGCAACTATTGGTTACGGTCGGATGACCCCTGTCGGTAGTTGGCCAAATGCAATTGTGACGTTTGAGGCGTTCTTTGGAATTGTCTACTCTGCATTGACTACCGGTTTGGCGTTTGCAAGATTTACTAGACCGACCGCAGGCGTGCGCTTTTCCAAGGTTGCTGTAGTTGGTAATCATGACGGTATCAAAACATTGAAGTTCCGTGTGGCCAATGATCGCAGCTCTCATATTGTTGAAGCGCAATTACGCTTGTGGTTGATTGCCGAGAGTATGACGAGCGAGGGTGAGCGCTATCGTCGCTCAGTTGAATTGCAGCTTCATCGTTCTGAAAGCCCCGTGTTCTCATTAACCTGGACCGCGATGCATAGCGTTGAAGAGACAAGTCCGCTTAAGGAATACCTGGGTAAAACCGCGATTGAGCGCCAATGGCATTTACTTATTACCTTTACCGGTTACCACGAGAGCTTGGCCAATCAGGTGTATGCGCGCCATGTTTACTTGCCTAAGGATGTGCAGCAAAATGCAACCTTTATTGATATTGTCACAGTTCTGCCAGATGGCGACCGGATAATAGATCTAACTAATTTTGAGAAGTGGCTTCCGAATTCATCGGATAAGACAGCAGGGGAATATTTATGAAATTTCGTTTTCCAATCATCATTATTGATGAAGACTTCCGCTCCGAAAATATTTCGGGCTCGGGAATTCGCGACCTCGCTGAGGCGATTGAGAATGAGGGCATGGAAGTTATTGGCTTAACTAGCTATGGTGATCTCACTTCGTTTGCTCAGCAAGCTTCTCGTGCATCTTCATTCATTGTCTCGATTGACGATGAAGAGTTTGATTCCGACTCTGAAGATAATGATCTTCCAGCCTTAAATAACTTACGTGCTTTCATCACTGAAGTACGTAAACGTAACGAGGATATTCCCATCTTCTTGTATGGCGAGACGCGCACCTCTCGTCATATGCCGAATGACATCTTGCGCGAATTGCACGGTTTCATTCACATGAATGAAGACACTCCAGAATTCGTGGCACGTCATATTATTCGCGAAGCAAAAGTTTATTTGGATTCTTTGGCGCCACCATTCTTCCGCGCGTTAACGAATTACGCTTCTGAAGGCTCGTACTCTTGGCATTGCCCTGGCCACTCTGGTGGTGTTGCATTCTTAAAGAGCCCAGTGGGTCGAATGTTTCATCAGTTCTTTGGTGAGAACATGTTGCGTGCTGACGTTTGTAACGCTGTGGAAGAATTAGGTCAGCTCTTGGACCATACCGGTCCAGTACTGCAGAGCGAGCGCAATGCTGCACGTATTTTTAATGCGGATCATTTGTTCTTTGTGACGAATGGAACATCCACTTCAAACAAGATTGTTTGGCATTCTACGGTTGCGCCTGGCGATGTGGTCTTGGTTGACCGTAACTGTCACAAGTCCGTGATTCATTCCATCACCATGATGGGCGCGATTCCGATCTTCTTGATGCCTACCCGCAATCACTTGGGCATTATTGGACCAATTCCTAAAGAAGAGTTTGAATGGAAAAACATCCAGAAGAAAATTGATGCTAATCCGTTCATCAAGGATAAGAATATAGTGCCTCGTGTAATGACGCTGACTCAAAGCACTTACGATGGCATCGTGTACAACGTTGAGATGATTAAAGAGATGCTTGATGGCAAAGTGGACTCCTTGCATTTTGATGAGGCTTGGTTACCGCACGCAGCATTCCACCCCTTCTATAAAGACATGCATGCTATTGGTTCAGATCGCAAGCGTACCAAGAAGAGTTTGATGTTTGCTACGCAGTCAACCCACAAGTTGCTGGCTGGTTTATCTCAGGCCTCACAAGTATTGGTGCAGGATGCAGAAGATACCAAGCTGGATCGTGATTGCTTCAATGAAGCCTATTTGATGCATACCTCTACTAGCCCGCAGTACGCCATCATTGCTTCATGCGATGTCTCGGCCGCCATGATGGAATCTCCTGGTGGTACGACCTTGGTAGAAGAATCGATTGCTGAAGCCATGGACTTCCGCCGCGCCATGCGCGAGGTAGATGACAAGTTTGGTGCTGACTGGTGGTTCAAGGTTTGGGGCCCCGATCATTTAGCGGAAGAGGGTATTGGTGAGCGCTCCGATTGGGTGTTAGAGCCATCTGCTGCCTGGCATGACTTTGGTAAGTTGGCTAAAGACTTCAATATGCTCGATCCAATTAAGGCAACGGTAGTTACGCCTGGTTTAGATATTGAGGGCAACTTTGGTTCGATGGGTATTCCGGCTAGCATTGTGACTAAGTATCTCGCTGAGCACGGGGTGATTGTTGAGAAGTGTGGTCTGTACTCCTTCTTCATCATGTTTACGATCGGCATCACCAAAGGCCGTTGGAATACGCTCGTTACTGAGTTGCAACAGTTCAAGGATCACTTTGATAAAAATGCGCCGCTTTGGAAAGTATTGCCTGAGTTTGTGGCTAAACACCCACGCTATGAGCGTGTTGGTTTGAAAGATATTTGTCAGCAAATTCATGAGTTCTATAAGGGTCGTGATGTAGCACGCATGACGACTGAGATGTATACCTCGGATATGGTTCCAGCCATGATGCCTTCAGAGGCTTGGGCGAAGATGGCGCATAAGAAGGTAGATCGTGTACCTCTCGATCAACTCGAGGGGCGCGTAACAGCAATGCTAGTTACTCCGTATCCACCAGGTATTCCATTGTTGATTCCTGGTGAGCGCTTTAATAAACGCATCATTGATTACCTCTACTTTGCGAGAGACTTCAATGAGAAGTTCCCTGGATTTGAGACAGATATCCATGGGCTCGTTAAAGCTAGCATTGATGGCAAGAGCGAGTACTACGTGGATTGCGTAAGGCAAGAGCGCGATATTACGCTGTAAGTTGGCTCATATCTTCTATGAAAACGCTCTGCAATTGCGGAGCGTTTTATTTTGCGGGCTTATCCAATTGAAATGTCGCTGGAGCGTCTTCATCTGCCTTATTAGAGGGTGCGTCAGGTTTGCCACCCTCACCGCCAGTGAAATTAAAGTCTTGGCTTTGAACTACAGCAGCTGGCTTATCTAGGAGGGTAGTTACTAAAGCCGGAAATGCCATCACCATTACGACCATTACTAGCTGTAGACCCACCCAAGGCAGCGCACCCCAATAGATATCGCTACTTTTGACTTCCTTAGGCGCAACACCTCTCAGATAGAAGAGTGCAAAGCCAAACGGGGGATGCATGAAAGAGGTTTGCATATTCACGCAGAGCATCACGCCAAACCAAACTAGAGCGGCGCTAGCGGCTGCTTGAGGATTACCATTCATGGAGTCTAGCAACACAGGCGAGAGGAGCTTGACTGCTACTGGCGCCAACATTGGGACCACAATAAAGGCGATCTCAAAAAAGTCTAAGAAGAAGGCTAGGAAGAATACAAACAAATTGACAACGATCAGAAAACCAATCCAACCACCAGGAAGATTGGAGAAAAGTGCCTCAACCCAAAAGCCACCATCCACCCCTTGAAATACTACTGAAAAGCAAGTTGACCCAATGAGGATAAAGACCACCATAGCGGTAATGCGCATCGTATTCTGATAAGCCTCTTGAATGAGCCCTTTTAAATTCGGAATACTTGCTCTGCGGAGCCACGCTAAAAGTAGGGCACCCATTGCGCCCATGGCGCCTGATTCTGTAGGGGTAGCAATGCCAGTCATGATCGTACCCAGAACCAAGAAGATCAATACGGCAGACGGGATGATTCCCAAGAGACATTTTTTCCAAAGCGCCCATCCCCTAAGGGTGAGATCGCTTGCAGGTACTGGCGGCAAATAGTCAGGGCGAACACGACTCAGGAAAAAGGTGTACAGAGCAAACAAAGCAATCTGCAAAAGAGATGGTCCCCATGCGCCCAAATACATGCTGCCGACATCAGCACTGCCACTTTGGGTCTTCAGTTGATCTGCAAGAACAATCAATACTAAAGATGGCGGGACCAACTGAGTGATTGTTCCAGAGGCCGCTAAGACGCCGGTAGCGTAGCGCATGTTGTAACCGTAACGCATCATCACTGGCAGCGAGATCATAGCCATAGCAATGACCTGAGCGGCCACAGTGCCCGTAATCGCTCCCAAGATAAAACCGACGATGATGACGGAGTAACCCAGGCCACCACGAACGCGGCCAAAGAGCTGTCCCATCGAGTCCAGCATCTCTTCTGCAAGACCGCAGCGCTCTAAGATGGCGCCCATAAAGGTGAAGAAGGGAATGGCCAGCAACAGATCATTGGCAAGCACGCTACCAAAGATGCGTTGCGGAATCGCTTGTAAAAAAGATATTCCAAAGAAGCCCTCGCTAATCGCAATGGCGGAGAAAAATAAACCAGCTGCCATGAGCGAAAAGGCAACAGGGAAGCCAATCAACATAAAGACGATTAGCCCGCCAAACATCAAGGGTGGCATCCACTCCAATGGAATCATTGCATCGGCTTTTCGTAATGGAGGTCTTCGGCGGGAAGAGTGGTTTTGCCCTGTAAAGCACCGATGCGCTTAATGATTTCCGATAGGCCTTGCAGGCTAAGCATGAAGAAGCCAAATGGTACAACAAACTTAATGGGGTAGCGCGCCAGCCCACCAGAGTTTAATGAATGCTCCATTACCAGCCAAGAGGGGTAAAAAAGGGTGGTCCAGGAGAGCCAGGCAAACAAAATACAGGCTGGCATTAAAAAGAAGATTAAGCCAAAGAGATCAACCCACAGGCGCCCGCGATCGGAAAGCTGGGAGTAAACTAAATCCACGCGAACATGTTCATTACGTTTGAGTGTGTAAGACGTGCCAAGCATGACTGCAGCTGCAAATAGATACCATTGAAGTTCTAATGGCCAGTTATTGCTGATATCCATGCCATAGCGCAGCAGCGCATTGAGCGCAGAGACAATACAAGACAGCAAGATCATCACGCTGGCTGCCTTGCCCAGCAGCTGGTTTACGTAATCAATACCTGTAGAGAGTTTGGCCAAAAACCCCATGCGCTTTAGAGGTCTGCACGACCCCGTTGGATAGCAGCCAGTACTTGGGCAGGGGCGGTGCCACCAGCGTGTTGACGTGATTGCACGGAGCCATCAACTGTAAGCAATGCAAACACATCATCGCTGATGAGTTCAGGGCGATTGTCAAGACCGCATGCAAAGCGAAGTTCTGAGAGGCTTAAATCTGTCAGCATGCAGTTTCTGTCAACGCAAGCCTTTACCGCATGAGCCACTGCTTCGTGAGCGTCACGGAAAGCCAAACCTTTTTTAACCAAGTAATCAGCCAAGTCGGTCGCAGTAGCAAAACCTTCTTCAGCAGCCTGTTTCATGACTTCTGCTTTCACTTCAATGTGCGGAACCATGTCAGCAAAAATACGCAAAGTATCTTGTACGGTATCTACTGCATCAAATAAAGGTTCTTTATCTTCTTGATTATCTTTGTTGTAAGCCAGCGGTTGACCTTTCATCAAGGTCAACAAAGAAATCAGATCACCATAAACACGACCGGTCTTGCCGCGTGCTAATTCTGGAACGTCCGGGTTTTTCTTTTGCGGCATGATCGAGCTACCGGTACAGAAGCGGTCTGGCAGATCAATAAAGCCAAAGCGCGGGCTTAGCCATAGGATCAACTCTTCAGACAGACGTGATACGTGCATCATCAAGATGGATGAGAAGGCGCAGAACTCAATCGCAAAGTCGCGATCAGATACGGCATCCAAAGAGTTATTACAAATACCATCAAAACCTAAGATCTTGGCTACTTGCTCGCGATCGATCGGATAGGTGGTTCCGGCTAATGCTGCTGCACCTAAGGGCAGGCGGTTAAAACGGGCGCGTAAATCTTTTAAGCGACTTGCATCGCGACTAAACATTTCATAGTAGGCCATCAAGTGGTGACCAAAAGTAATTGGCTGCGCTACTTGCAAATGCGTGTGACCAGGCATGATGGTAGATGCATGCTTTTCAGCTAAATCTAAAAGCGCTAGACGGAGAGATTTGAGAGTGACTGCGATCTCATCAACGCTGCTACGCAACCATAGACGCAAATCCGTTGCTACTTGGTCATTCCGCGAGCGACCGGTGTGCAAACGCTTGCCAGCATCACCTACTAATGCAGTTAAGCGTGCCTCGATGTTCAGGTGAACATCTTCTAGTGCTAATTGCCACTCAAATTGACCGGACTCGATTTCGCTCTTAATCTGAGCCATACCCTTTTGAATATCAGCTAAATCTTGACTGCTAATGATCTTTTGGGTGGCTAGCATTTCAGCATGGGCTAGAGAGCCGGCAATATCAACCATTGCAAAGCGTTGATCAAAACCAATAGAGGCGGTATAACGCTGAACTAGTTCGTCGACGGGTTCTGCAAAACGGGCCGACCAAGCTTGGGCTTTGTTGGCTAAGGAATTATTTGATGAGCTCATAAACACAGTATATTGGTGTAGGTCTTTGATTATTTTAAATGTTATGTCCCAAACTCTGAATTCCTCCCCATTAGACGCCCCAAAGCGCCTGGTTATCGCCTCCCGTGAAAGTCGCCTGGCTATGTGGCAGGCTGAGCACGTCCGGGATTGCCTCAAAAAGCTCTATCCAGCCTGTGATGTCCAGATTTTGGGGATGACCACCCGTGGGGATCAGATTTTGGACCGGGCCCTCTCTAAAGTGGGTGGTAAGGGCCTTTTTGTTAAAGAGCTCGAAACTGCCCTTGAAGATGGCCGTGCTGATTTAGCCGTTCACTCCCTAAAGGATGTCCCAATGGTGATGCCTGAGGGATTTGATCTTTCTTGTGTTATGACTCGGGAAGATGCGCGTGATGCCTTTGTATCTAATGATTACGCCAGTCTTGAGGATCTTCCTCATGGCGCCGTTGTGGGCACATCGAGTTTGCGACGTGAATCAGTGTTACGAGCAAAGTTTCCTCATTTGGTCATTCAGCCATTGCGCGGCAACTTAGATACTCGTATGAGCAAGTTAGACCGCGGTGAATATCAGGCCATTATTTTGGCAGCCGCTGGCTTAAAGCGTTTGGGATTGGAGTCACGCATTCGCGCCTTCTTGCCATACGACCCTTATACCCCTGCTGCGGGCCAAGGTGCTTTAGGTATCGAGACATTAAGTAAGCATCCCAATATCAAACAGTGGCTTTCTCCACTAAATGATTTGCCAACTTTATTTGCTGTCTCTGCTGAACGTATGGTGTCCCGTCAATTGGGCGGATCATGTGAAGTGCCGCTTGCTGCGCACGCAGTATGGGATCAGAATCAAATGAATATTCGCTCTTTTGTTGCGAGTGTTGATGGAAAAGCAATTTGTTTGGCCAATGGCAGCGCTCAGGTGACATCAGTTGAAGATGCCGAGGCCTTGGGTCTTAGGGTAGCAAAAGACTTGCTATCACAAGGCGCCGCAGATTTAATTCCAATACCTCCCAAGTAATACAAAGCACAATCTTCATCAGCATGAGCACCAAATCAATTATTGTTACTCGGCCTACTGGTCAAGCACGTCAATTGATTGAAGTTCTCACCCACGCCATCGAAGCCAGTGGCGTAGGAAAGCGCAGTCTGCCAGAGATCCTTTCATTACCTTTGTTAACCATTGTTCCCAAGACGGATGAGCATTTGGCAGATCATATTACTACTGCCTTAGGTGATGCGGATCTGGCAATCTTTGTTAGTCCAAATGCCATCGAGAGTGTGATGCGTTTGCTGAAGCGAGATTGGCAAGACCTCTCCAAGAGGGTGATTCCGATTGGTGTAATGGGTGGTAGCAGCCATCTTGCTCTGAAAAGCCATGGTATTGGCTTGGAAGATCAACCAACACCGATCATCATCCCCCAAAATAATGAAAACTGGGATTCTGAGGGCTTGTGGAAAGAGCTTCAATCTCTGCGATGGAATTGGCAGGGTAAAAAAGTAGTGATTTTTAAAGGTGAGGGCGGCCGTGATTGGCTGGCTGACGCATTGCAAAAGGCAGGCGCCACTGTGGCAGCCATTTCAACCTACGCACGCGTGCCTTTAGACGTTGATAATCCTGCTTGGCATCTTGTGCGAGAAATGGATTTGAGTAAGTCTCTCTGGCTACTCACTTCCTCTGAAGCTGTTCGCTATCTTGGCGAAGTGATGAAAGATCAATTTACGCAAGACCTCAATGTCGCTTGTGCGTTATGCCCACATCACAATATAGCGGATGCTGCTGAAATGATTGGGTTTGGTGAAGTTTTTACGAGTGAGCCAGGCGATGAAGCTTTGATCAAATCAACCCTAGCTTGGCTGACAATCTAAAAAATAGAACTTAAGATTTTGTAGTTATCAGCAAACTGGGCAAGAAAATCTCATTTACTAGAATGGGGTGACCCTTGAGGCGATAGAGGGTTCGTCGTGCCCATAAGGGCGAGCTCAAGCCAGTTAAATGCTTAGAGTACTTTTTCCATAATTCGCTGCTTTTATCTAGGCGTGCAATATCTCGAGGTGGCTTTTCCTTGGAGTGCTTACGGGTTTTGCTAAATAAGACCGCGCCCAAAGGCGTGCTACCTAAGCGCAAGACCTGATGATTGCTGCCGCTCGAGCTGAGTGTCGGAATGACGCTGTGTGCCATAACCAAAGGAACGCCATTTGAGCAAAGCAATACTTCACGTACTCTGCAACGTCTGAGCTTGAAATGAAAATAGCGACTTTCGTCGCTATTAAGGGATTGAGGGCAATCACGCAAAACCTGAACTTCTAGTTTTTGCCCAATGACATTCTCAATTTTTTGGGTGAGAGACCCAGTATCGCTTAGCCAAGGTTGCCACTCGCGTGGCGCCCGATGGATTTCACCGGAACCGACTCGATTCCATGCAGAACGGAGACGATTACGGTGAATCATTTTTAGTTACCGCTAAAGCTACGACGTTGACCGCCGGCCTTTGGTTTCGCAAAACGCGGACCACCTGCGGGACGTGAGTCAGCAGAACGTGCAGGACGTGAATCAGCTGAGCGTGCTGGACGTGAATCGCCTGAACGACTGCCGCCTGCATTACCACCACCGAAACCACCGCCGCCAGAGCGAGACTCTGAACGAGCGCCTGAGCCGTAACGACCGCCACCACCGCCACCAGAGCGATTGCCACCACCGAAGCCGCCGCCGGAGCGACCGCCACCAGGGCGACCACCGCCACCACCAAAGCTTGGCTTAGCTTGTGGCTCAAGACCAGCGATGACTGAAGCAACGATATCTTGCTGTGTAAAGCGTTCAATGTTGCGGATCTTTGCACGATCGCGATGTTCAACCAAAGTGATAGCAACACCATTGCGACCTGCACGACCTGTACGACCGATGCGATGCGTATAGTCTTCGGGTTTCATTGGCAAGCCAAAGTTAATCACGTGACTAATACGTGGCACATCGATACCGCGAGCCGCTACGTCAGTCGCAACCAAAATCTTGGTGTGACCTTTACGTAAGGACTCGAGACGGCGCATACGCACAGCTTGAGGCATTGCACCGTGTAGGGCTGTTGCTTCATAGCCATTGGCACGCAATGTGTCAGCAATTTTTTCGCTCTCAACTTGGGTACTTGCAAACACAACTGCTTGATCCAAATCAGCATCAGCCAAAATGTGCTCAAGCAATTTATGCTTGTGTGACATGCTGTCAGCCCAATGCAACTTCTGTTCAATGTTGGCGTGCTTCTCACCTGCGTGAGCAAGTTCGATGCGCTTAGCATCTGTAGTCAACTCGTTTGCCAAAGACATGATCTTTGGCGCAAAAGTTGCAGAGAACATCAAAGTTTGGTTACGGCCTGCGCAACGCTTATCAATAGCCTCAAGGTCGTCAGCAAATCCCATGTCAAGCATGCGATCGGCTTCGTCGATAACGAGTTGTTTTACATCGTCTAAGCGAATTGCTTTGCTATCGCACAAGTCAAGTAAACGACCTGGAGTTGCAACAACTAACAACGCACCTTTCAATGCCTGGATCTGTTTGCCGTAAGGCATGCCACCCATCACAGTTGCGATGCGGATACCCTTCATGCCGCGCACTAAGTTCACTGCATCGGCGGCAACCTGTTGAGCCAATTCACGAGTAGGGCAAAGCACTAACACTTTAGGTTGTGCGCGACCTGGTACAGGTGAGTTGTTCGGGTTGTCTTCGATGAGTTGATTAATCAAAGGCAATAAAAAGGCTGCGGTTTTACCGCTACCGGTTTGGCTGCTAACCAATAAGTCACCACCAGCTAAAGCCGCAGGAATAACCTGAGCTTGTACGGAAGTGGCTTGGGTATAACCCA
>CAITHY010000191.1 GCA_903892315.1 uncultured beta proteobacterium
CATTGCTATCCCAACTTTCAGCACGGCTATGTTCATCGAAGCTGGCTGTATTGCTGTTTTCAGAGCGATTATTCATGATGGGTGCTAGGTTACCCGTAACACGCCATCAAATCAAGCCCAAATACAGTGCATTTTATGTAAAGCACTGATTTACATAGAAATAATTTATGTAAGTTATTGCTAACTTACATAAATTACCAATTCTTAAGAAATGCCTCTTGCATTGCTGGCTGCCTCTACAACCGCTAAAGTAGTCACATTCACAATACGGCGCACAGTTGCCGCTGGGGTGAGAATGTGAATTGGCTTGGCAACGCCCAACAACAATGGACCGATTGCAATGCCATTACCAGCTGCTGTTTTTAGCAAGTTGTAAGAAATGTTTGCCGCATCAATGTTTGGCAAAACTAGCAAATTAGCATCGCCCTTCAGCGAGGATGAAGATACCGCACCTTCACGAATGCTTGCATCTAATGCGCTATCACCATGCATCTCTCCATCAACCTCTAAAGTTGGGTCCGCCTTTTGAAGCAATACCAATACTTCACGCATTTTGACTGCAGAAGGCGCATTACTAGAACCAAAATTCGAATGGGAGAGCAATGCAACTTTAGGAGCTAGCCCTAACTTTCTCATTTCACTTGCAGCCATGAGAGTGAGATCTGCTAATTGTTCAGCGGTGGGGTCAAGATTAATGTGAGTATCTACTAAAAATACTTGACGACCCGGGAGGATCAAACCGGACATCGCCCCATACACATTCGCACCAGGCTCATGCCCGATGACTTCATCAATATATTTCAAATGAGTGGCGATGTTACCGACTGTGCCAGAAATCATGCCATCGGCCATGCCCTTTTGAATCAACAGGCTTCCAATCAAGCTATTGCGGCGACGCACCTCCAACTTAGCAAACGATTGCGTGACGCCCTTACGCTCAGTGAGTGCCAGGTAGGTTTGCCAGAAATCTCGGAAGCGTGAATCATTCTCTGGATTCACAATCTCAAAGTCATCGCCTGCTTTCATGCGGAGGCCAAATTTCTCAATGCGATGCTCAATGACTGCTGGGCGGCCAATCAGGATTGGGGTTGCAAGATGCTCATCAATGATGATTTGCACTGCACGCAATACACGCTCATCTTCACCTTCAGCAAACACAATGCGCTTTTGATTTGCTGGCACACGCTTAGCAATACTAAAGAGTGGCTTCATCAAAGTACCAGAGTGGTACACGAATTGCTGTAACTGATTGCGATACGCATCGAAATCTTTAATCGGACGTAAAGCTACACCATCATCCATGGCTGCCTTAGCAACAGCCGGGGCAATCACTGTGATCAAGCGTGGATCAAATGGCTTCGGGATCAAATACTCTGGGCCAAAGGATAGGTTCTCGATACCGTAAACAGAGGCAACCACCTCACTCTGTTCAGCTTGCGCCAATTCCGCCACAGCCTTTACTGCTGCGACTTCCATACCACGGGTAATCGTTGTTGCACCCACATCTAAAGCACCCCGGAAGATGAACGGGAAACACAAAACATTATTGACTTGGTTCGGGTAATCAGTGCGGCCTGTTGCCATTACTGCATCCGGACGAACTGCTTTCACTTCTTCAGGCAATATTTCTGGGGTTGGATTTGCTAAGGCATATACCAATGGCTTTGGCGCCATCTTCTTCACCATGTCTTGCTTAAGCACGCCGCCAGCAGATAATCCCAAGAAAATATCTGCGCCTTCAATCGCTTGATCAAGTGTCCGCAAATCTGTGTCTTGGCAGAATGGCTCCTTCTCGGGATCCATCAATTCTTTACGACCTTTGTATGCAACACCAGCCAAGTCAGTTACCCAAATATTTTTACGCTGAATACCTAAGTCAACCAATAGGTCTAAGCAAGCTAGCGCAGCAGCACCCGCTCCTGAAGTAACCAACTTAACGTCTTCTACTTTTTTACCAACTACCTTCAAACCATTGATGATGGCGGCTGCAACCACAATCGCTGTACCGTGTTGGTCATCATGGAAGACTGGAATCTTCATGCGCGCTTGCAACTTACGCTCAACAACAAAACAATCAGGCGCTTTAATATCTTCTAAATTGATACCGCCAAAAGTTGGCTCTAGTGCCGCAATAATTTCTACCAACTTATCAGGATCGTTTTCATTAACCTCGATATCGAAAACGTCAATGCCAGCAAACTTCTTAAAAAGAACTGCCTTACCTTCCATCACCGGCTTACTTGCCAGCGGTCCAATATTTCCTAAACCTAAAACAGCAGTACCGTTCGTAATAACGCCGACTAAATTTCCACGTGCCGTGTACTTGAATGCATTTGCAGGATCTTTAACAATTTCTTCGCAAGGTGCTGCAACGCCAGGCGTGTAAGCCAGCGCTAAATCTCGTTGATTAGTTAATTGCTTTGTTGGGGCAATTTCAATTTTCCCCGGAGTCGGAAACTCGTGGTACTGAAGCGCAGCCTCTCTTAAGGCTGCAATTTGTTGCTCTTTATTATTTTCTTTACTCATCCACTAACTCGCTAAGTTCTGTCTTATCTTCGTTTATCTAAGACTTATAAGACTTCAATTCTATTCCTCTCGGACATTCACTTCATAACCACCATAAAATGGGGCATGTCTTCGCGCCCTACCCCCCTTGGTGAATTTGACCTGATTGAACGTTTTTTCAAAACAGGTGCCGATTTATTGCGCACCAATGTAGATCAGAGCATTGCCTTAGGCATTGGAGATGACTGCGCCCTGATCAAACCGCCCGCTAATGAAGAAATAGCGATTACCAGCGATATGCTGGTTGAGGGCAGGCACTTTTTTGCAGGCGCCGATCCTGCGCTATTGGCGCGCAAAGCCCTAGCAGTCAACCTTTCAGACTTGGCGGCTATGGGGGCAAAACCGTTGGGATTTACCTTGGCAATTGCCCTACCAGCAGCAGATGAAGTCTGGCTAGAAGCCTTTTCTCAAGGGCTATTTGCCATTGCCAAGGAGTATTCCTGCCCCCTCATTGGTGGAGACACCACTGCCGGCCCCCTCACCATCTCTATTACCGCCTTTGGCAGCATCCCTTTCGGCAAAGCCATTCGCAGATCAGGCGCAAAGGCGGGTGATGATGTTTGGGTCTCAGGAATGGTTGGGGATGCGAGACTCACTCTTGCTGCACTGCGTCATGAAATCAATCTATCTAGCGCAGATTTACAACAAATTGAACACTGCATGCACCAACCCACCCCAAGGGTTGAATTAGGAATTTGCTTAAGAGATAGCGCAAGTGCAGCTTTAGATGTATCCGATGGCTTACTCGGTGACTTACGTCATATCCTAAAGCAGTCACAAGTTGACGCACAAATTGCTTTGGATAAATTACCTAAGTCGAGCATCTTACAAAAACAAACATCCTCAATTCAAAACGTATTTGCCGCATGCGGCGGAGATGATTACGAACTTTGCTTTACAGCCCCCTCAAGCCAGCAGGAAAAAATACGGGAGATTAGTAAATCCCTTCACTTGCCATTAACCCCCATTGGAAAAATACTTCCGAAAAAAAATGATCAAGCAAGGGTATATTTACTAGATGCATCTGGCACTCCTCTGAGTGATTTAGAAGCAGCACCTTTTTTCAACTCATTTGACCACTTTGCATCATGACCAATATTGAGCGGGCTGCAGAAGTAAAACCAAACTTCAAATGGGTTTTTCAAACTGCTAGTCGCACCATTGCATTTGGCTTTGGCAGCGGGCTGAGCCCAGTAGCTCCAGGCACTGCAGGCACGCTCTGGGCATGGGCTACATTCCTGTTAGGCGAATACTTTTTCAGTACCGCAGACTTTCTCTGGATCATTGGTGGCGGCATTTTGCTTGGCTGCTGGATCTGCGGCCATGTCAGCGAAGAGCTTGGTAAAAAAGATTTTGGTGGGATTGTTTGGGATGAAATCATTGCCTTTTGGCTGGTTCTCATCTTCATCATGCCAACGAATATTTGGATGCAGATTATTGCTTTTGCACTATTCCGATTTTTTGATGCTATAAAGCCCGGCCCTATTGGCATGATTGATCGTCACTTTAAAAATACTTCGAGCAAAAGCACTCAGCGATCAACCCTCTTGCAAATTATTTGGCGTGGATTTGGAATTGTGGTGGACGATCTTGCTGCTGCCTTTTGTACGCTGCTCGCAATAGCCTTGATACAGTTCTTAATGAGATGATGAACGCAATCGATCTCACCAAAACCTTAGCTCAGATTTTGCTTTCCAGAAACTGGACAGTGTCACTAGCTGAGTCTTGCACTGGCGGTCTTGTTTGCGCCACCCTGACTGAACTTGCGGGTTCAAGCGAATGGTTTGAACGTGGCTATATCACCTATAGCAATGAAGCTAAAACAGAATGTCTTAATGTCTCCGCCCAACTGATTCAGTCCCATGGGGCCGTGAGTGAGCAAGTAGCTAAGGCGATGGCTGAAGGCGCCCGAATCCATTCAAGAAGTGATGTGGCTATCTCAATAACGGGGATTGCAGGGCCGACAGGCGGCTCAGCAGAAAAACCAGTGGGAACGGTCTGTTTTGGCTGGGCTACCGACAATCAAACTCTGACCAAAACCATGTGTTTTGATGGTGACCGTCAAGCGGTAAGGCAACAAGCAACTGAATTTGCGCTGACTGAGTTAATCGCACTACTCAGAAGTTAAGCGCAAATCCAGACTACCAATTACTTCATCCAGCCTTTACTGTGGAAATACCAGAGTGGGATGATCGCAGAAATTACCATGGCAACAATGGCCATTGGATAACCCCAAGTAGCATCTAATTCAGGCATGTACTTGTAGTTCATGCCCCAAATACTTGCTAGTAAAGTTGGTGGCATTAAGGCTACGGATACCACCGAGAAGATCTTAATGATCTTAGATTGGTTCAAATTAATGAAACCGACGGTAGCATCCATCAAGAAGTTAATCTTATCGAATAAGAAAGCGGTATGGTTTTCCAGAGAGTCAATATCGCGCAAAATTTGACGCGCTTCTTCTTGTTGTTCATCTGAAAGTAACTTGCTGCGCATGAGGAAGGATAGGGCTCTGCGGGTATCCATCACATTACGACGAATACGCCCATTGGTATCTTCTTCTTTGGCAATTGTCTCTAAGACCTCGGCAGCATCAGCATCATTAATGCTGTCAGAAAGTACTCGTTTACCAGCTTGCTCAAGGTTTTCATAAACCTCTTCCAAAGCATCGGCAGAGTACTCAGCATCGGTTGAATACAAATCGAGCAACACATCTTTTGCATTGCTCACCGAACCTGGACGCAAACGCGCGCGCAAGCGAACCAAGCGGAATACTGGCAAATCTTCGTCATGAATTGAGAACAATACTTGCTTAGTCAGAACAAACGCTACTCGAACGTTGCGAGAGGTTTCTTCTTCATCCAATAAGAAATCAGTACGGATATGGAGGTGGCCATCATCTGCTTCAAAATAACGTGCAGATGCTTCTAAGTCACCTAAGTCATCTAACTCAGGCAAAAGTACGCCAAACGCCTCTTTAATCCAAATTAATTCCTCTTCTTCTGGATCAACTACGTCAATCCAGATAGGATTGGCATATTGCAACAATTCATTGCGATCTTCGACTTGCTCTTGAGAGAGGCGGCCATTTTGCAGGACGAACAAGTTGATCATGGTGAACTCCTAAGGAATGTGCGCTAGTTTATCCTATAGAACATGACAGTTTCAGTAAAATAAGCTAAATCCAATGAACTCTCGCTCAAATACCTTTAACCAGCAACTCCAGTCCGCATGGGCTTCCCAAGGCAGCATGCTATGTGTTGGTTTTGACCCAGATCCGAAGCGCTTACCCCCCTCCCTACAAGGGAGTGCCGAGGGCATCTATGAGTTCTGCCGAGCCATCGCTGATGCGACTGCAGATTTGGTCTGTGCCTTCAAGCCCCAGTTTGCTTACTTTGCCTCCCAGAGAGCAGAAGCTCAACTAGAAAAACTGATCAAGCACCTCAAGGATAAATACCCCCACATTCCAGTAATCCTGGATTCCAAGCGTGGAGATATCGGCAGTACGGCTGACCATTACGCTCTTGAGGCCTTTGATCGTTACGGTGCTGATGCTGTAACTGTTAATCCCTACATGGGCTTTGACACGATTGAACCCTACCTGAAGCATTCAGGCAAAGGAGTGATTGTCTTGTGCCGCACCTCCAACCCTGGGGGGTCTGATTTGCAATTTCTGAATGTGGCGCCCCATGGAGAACCTCTTTATCTGCATGTAGCCAAACTAGCTGCGCAGCAGTGGAATCGTTCTGGTCATATCAGCCTAGTGGTCGGCGCAACTTTCCCAGAAGAAATTGCTAAGGTACGCGCGATTGTTGGTGACATGCCCTTATTGATTCCAGGGATCGGCGCTCAAGGTGGCGACATTGATGCCACTGTCAATGCAGGAAAGGTAGCCGGTAAACCTGGAACAGGGATGATCATCAATTCTTCCCGAGCAATTCTGTATGCCAGCTCAGGACCTGATTTTGCACAAGCTGCTAGAGCAGTTGCAATGAGTACACGGGATGCACTACGAGCTGCTGCAGGTAAATAAATTATTTACCTGAGTTGCTTTTTGGATAAGGTGCCAAGGCGACTCTATCCATGTTTTCCAAGACAAATTCTTGCCGAGCGGAATAGTTAATACTTCCTCGACGGCAATACTGTTGCTTATCAAAACATTTAGGCGCTGGCAGTGCTGACGCTAGAGCAGCAGCTTGCTCGCGGTCTAAGGCTGCTGGACTTGAAGCGAAATAATGCTGAGAAGCGGCTCCGACTCCAAAAATACCTTCGCCCCACTCTACCGAATTGAGATAGATCTCCAATAATCGCTGCTTAGAAAGTATTAACTCTAAGAGCCCGGTGATAATGAGCTCTTGGCCCTTGCGTAAATAATGTTGCTCTGAAGAAAGAAATAAATTTTTTGCTAATTGCTGGGTAATGGTGGATCCACCGCGTAACACTGTTTTAGATTTATTACCTGCTTGCGATTTTTGCTGATTCTGCTGTTGATTTTTCTGCCATGCTTTTTGCATATCCTCAACCCGAACACCCTTGTGTTGAAAGAAGATATCGTCTTCACTGACTAAAACAGCACGTTTGAGATTATTCGAGATCTTGTCATAAGGCACCCAATGGGATTGCACTGGACAGGTCCAATGCCAAGTGCATAAGCGCCAACGCTCAGCCCTCTGAAAGGCGGTGCTACTGGGATTTAAACCAATCCACAAAGCAATCTGTAAGGCAAAAAAGATTTGCATGGCGATCAATCCCGCTAGCAAACACTTCACTGGATATAGAAGCCAGCGCATCAGAGCAAATTAACTGCGTAACTCTGCTAAGACTGCACGAGGATCTATGGCAGATGCTAGCTGCGCGCCTCGCCAAAGCAAGAATGCATCCGCCGCCTGCTCAACTAACATTCCAAGGCCATCACTAACGCGTCCTCCTCGTTGCAGGGCCTGCTGCATGAAGGCGGTAGTTTTGCCATAGACCATGTCGTAAGCGAAAGAACTGGGCACAAAAATATTACTCACCGCTTCGGGTGTCAATGGAGACTCATCGGTTAAACCAGCAGCCGTGGCATTGATCACCAAATCAAAGGGATACTGAGTTTTTGCAACGTCTTCCAAATCAGCCAAGGTGCGCGACTCCAACGCCACCTGCTTGGAGCCAGCTAAGTCTGCGAATAGTTTCACCAACTCATGTGCCTTTGCGCTAGAACGATTGGCAATAATGAGGGACTTAGGGGATTGCTCAAGCAAAGGACCGATCACACCACGGGCAGCTCCACCAGCACCAATCAATAAAATACGAGCGCTATGCAGTGCAATACCCTGAGCCAGTAAATCACGAACTAGACCAGCACCGTCTGTGTTATCACCAAATATTTTGCCTTCGGTCTTCCACAAAGTGTTAACGGCACCGGCCAATTGAGCCCGCGGTGTTAATACATCCGCTAAATTTTGAGCATCCAACTTGAAAGGTACGGTGATATTCATGCCCTTACCGCCTGCAGCAAAAAAAGACTGCGCTGCGTGCGCAAATGAACCTATTTCTGGCTGAAGACGGCCATAGTGCATCCGTTGATTTGCCTGTTCCGCAAACCGCTGGTGTATTGCCGGGGATTTACTGTGAGAAATCGGATTGCCCGCAACCGCATAGACATCCACGCCAGCAAAAAGGCTTGGATCAGTATGTAAGGGGGCGGTATTGGCAGAACTCATGATGACTACAGAATAAGCGAATTTGTAAACTGAGTTGGTAAACTTTTTAATTGGTATTAATGGCGCAGCTCTAGGCGATCCACTCCATCGCGCGTGAACTCAAAAGTAGAAATCCAATCTAAGACATCGATTTGATTGCGCATCTCTAAAGGGAAAGGGCCAAATGGCGCAGAGGCTCTGACGATTGCCAGCGCCTGACGATCTAACTCAGGATTGCCAGAACTACGCCCAATTGAAAGCCCATCCTTACCCTGAGCATTTGTCGTGATTCTGCCTTGGTTATCAACACTGACGACGATGACTAGACTGCCATACAAAGGATGTCCATTTGCTCTTGGGAAAAAAGCGCTGCCATAAGCCTCAATCTTTTGACGCATCGCATCGTAATAATGGGCAAAGGTAACTGCTTTGGTATTGGCTCCAGTCAATACTTTACGCCTAGGCTCTTTACCATTAGCCTGCAGTCGCTGAGCTAACTCTGCCTCTAAAGAATTCAATTGGGGGGTCATTTTTTGTTTCTCGCCACTCTTTTGACCACCTGAGCGTGTACGCTGCTCATCCAACTTTGCGAGCATTTGCTTTTGCTGTTTTTCTAAGACCTCAAGCCTAGCCTCAGCACCCAATCTGGCACGATGCATTGCAGTAGATTCTTGATCTACTGTTTTTCCACCACCCTGTAAATCTGCTTGTGCTAACTTGTTCGCTTTTTGAGGGGGCGCTTTATTGCTGGCGTTTACCAAAACAACGCTCAGCGGGGTATTGAGTCTGCGACTCTGAATCTCTCCCACACCCCAACGAAAAGATAGAAAAAGAACATGGAACAGAATCGATGCACATAGCGCAAATCGAAATGGGTAACGATTCCAAGCACCCCGCAGATAACGCAAAGCCCTAACAAGGCCTTCAGGGCATGGAAATGCTAGCGATTTAATCTGGGCTAGCATCTTCTTTAGAATTTTCTGATGAATCCGACTCTGCAGGCTGGTGAGTCATCTCCTTTGCAGGGGAATCCACCTTTGCTTCGATCTCCAGCACCCGAACGCCAGCACTTAACTGCAGCAAATCTACATCTGCGATCACCACTTCCGCACGGGTCATGCGCGGATGGGTGGCTAATTCAGGGATAGGTAAATGCAGAGGTACCAACTCCACTCTTGACATGCCCTCTTTTAAATGGCGCACCTGTACTGTTTTCGAATCACCATCTTGAGAGATCCAACGCAAACACCAATACTTCTCCAGCCGATCTTGGAATTCTCCGTAAGCTTGATAGCAAGATTCAAAGTCAGCCGCAATACCCATTAAGGTTGCATCTCTCGGCGGGAAGGGGGCAACCATCTTGGCAGCGACACCATGCTTTGCCAGTGCAATTAATTGCCACTGATTTACCAAATCAGAATATCGACGCAATGGAGAGGTGCACCAGGCGTAATGGTCCAAACCAAGACCTTCATGAGGCCCAGGTGTCGTTTGCATCCGGGTGCGCAATGGACCCCAACCCTTCTGGGTTCTGAATAAACCAGGAAGGCCATGATCTGCTAGAAGCTGTCCTGAGGCGCTATTACAGAAAATCATCCACTCGGCAACAATCGTATCCAAAATAGATCCACGTTGACGTGGCACGATTTCTACGCGCTGCACCCCATCAACATTTTGTATCTGAAAATGAAAGTCTCTTGCCAGGGCATTTGGATCTGTGACACCTAGCTGCTCAGCACGCAAACCATTTACTACGCGCTTCTCTTGACGCCCTGCATGCAGATGTTTAGCAGCTTGCCATAGAACCGCCAGCTCTTTGCGATAGGGGTAGCTAGCACCCTCATCTAGCAGACTCTCCTCACTCACGAGATGCTCAATATTTTCCAGGCGCAAATTGGCGGCCATCGGCACCATCTCAGCACGCATCTGCAAGCTCGCTCGATTGGCAATCCCTTGAGCATCAATATCAACATAAATTGATAAGGCCGGTCTAGGCATACCCTCATCTAATGAAAATTGCTCAATCACTGAATCGGGCAGCATCGTAATTTTGTCACCCGGAAAGTACACTGTGGACATGCGATTGCGAGCCACTTGATCCAATGGATCATCTTTTGTAATGGCCAAGCCCGGCGCGGCAATATGAATGCCTACTCGATGCCCACCCTCAATGGGTGTAACGGATAGAGCGTCATCGATTTCTGTAGTACCCGAGTCATCAATGGAGAATGCTTGTACCTGAGCAAGCGGGAGCTCAGCAACTGCGGCCGCATAAGCTACTTGATCAACACCAACGGTTGGGTTGTGCTCCGCACCATTCGGGAAATGCGCCTTCAGAAACATGCCCTGGTGATACGCCAACGGTGAATCAATCGCACCACATCGAATCATGAGTTGAGCCGAGGATTCACCAGTCTCGGTGCACGCTGCAAGCAATGCCTTATAAGCCGAAGTATTTTTATCTGGAGAAAAAAGTAATTGCTTGGCTGAGGACTTCAGTACTTCCGGGAAAGTGCCGGCAACTAATTCTTGCTGCCAAATGGATTGCTGTTCGAGCTCTTTTTGCTTGCGCTCTAAGGCAGCCAAACCAGCCTGCAACTGTTCAAGTGGAGCCCTCTGAAAGCGACCACGACCTTTGCGACGGAAAAACACTGGCGCGCCTTGCAAGGCAATTGCCAGGGCAACTTGTTGTGGAATGCTAGCTTGAGAACCAAAGTACTCATGTGACACATCAACCAAGCCAAACTCTTCATCAGGGGCACAATCCCAAAGGAACTGCAAATCAATATCGGCAGTGAGCGTGTTGGCCTCATCCATAGCAGCCTGAGCCTCAGGCTTTTCAAAACGCAGCCATACTTCCTTGGCTTTGAGTTTGATCTTTTTTCCAGAAAGGCTAGTTGCTTGCCAAGATTCTGTATCACCAGCCCCTGAAGCAGACTGGACTGCGGCAATCTTAATATCGCCACCTTCTTCGTATAAAAGATTCATGCTTAGAGGGAGATCCCGCCGCTGGCCTCTAATGCCACTCCATTGACATAGCTTGCTTCATCGCTCGCCAAGAATAAATATATGTTTGCCATTTCTGTTGGGGTGCCCAGGCGCCCAAGCCAACTACGCTTTTCAATATCTTGCAAAATATTTTCTGGCATGGCCTTGACCATTTCAGTGGCGATAAAGCCAGGACATACCGCATTAACGCGAATCCCCTTAGGACCCAATTCACGCGCCCATGTTTTTGTAAAACCAATCACACCAAATTTAGTGGCCGAGTAATTGGTTTGGCCAAAATTACCGTAGAGACCTACAACGCTGGATGCATTCACAACTGCGCCAGAGCCGGCTTCCAGCATATGAGGCACGATTATTTGGGTGCAATTAAATACACCCTTTAGATTGACATCAATCACGGTATCGAACTGCGCTTCGGTCATCTTAATTAATCGCGCATCTTGAGTAATGCCAGCGTTATTGATCAAGATATCAATACGTCCATACTTTTGCATCACCTGATCTACGACCGACTGAATGCTAGCGCGATCAGTGACATTCATGGCATAACCTACCGCATTGGGTGTTTTTTCAGCCGCACTGTGAACGGCCTCCAGACTGATATCCGTAATGATGACTTTTGCACCCTCTTCTGCAAAACGCTGAGCAGTAGCAAAACCAATGCCCTTAGCGGCACCGGTAATGATGGCTACTTTATCTTTTAATCTATCGCCCATGGTTTGCTTTCTATTTCTACTGTTGTTATTAATTCTTATTTTTTACTTCGCCGCTATGGCTTTTAATATTTTCTGATGCACGCCACCAAAGCCTCCATTACTCATAACTAAAATATGATCCCCTGGCTTTGCCTCATGTGCAACAGCCTTCACCAAGGCCTCAAGATCATCGAAGGCATGCGCTTTACCCTGCTCTTGCTGATTGAGTGGGGACAAAACCTCTACCAAGTCCCAACCCAATGATTCTTTGCCAGCATTGGCGCCATAGGCAAAAACTTTATCAGCAGCCAAAAGACTTCCAGGAAGCTGGGCTTTCATGACACCGAGCTTCATCGTATTGGAACGTGGCTCCAGTACCGCCAAGATACGTGCCTTACCAACACGGCGACGAAGGCCATCAACTGTAGTCGTGATCGCTGTTGGGTGGTGCGCAAAATCATCATAGACCGTGATGTCATTTGCGACACCAATCGTTTCCAAGCGACGCTTTACATTCTTAAACCCTGTCAATGCACGGGCAGAATCTGCAGGCGAGATACCAATATGATTGGCGCAAGCAATTGCGGCAAGTGCATTGAGTTGATTATGTCTACCCATCACACCAGAATCAGGCGCCCACTTCACAGTTGCAACTTCCTTACCAGCCTGACGCACAATAAAGCCATCAGCCTCTTGAGAAATTAATGACCATTCATTGGTAGGCGCTTGACCGAAGCGCTCTACAGGAGCCCAAGCACCACGTGCAATCACACTAGCCAGCGCCGGCTCTTCGCCATTCACTACCAACAAGCCATCGCCCGGAACGGTACGTACTAAATGATGAAACTGGGTTTCGATTGCCGCAAGATTAGCAAAAATATCGGCATGATCAAACTCTAGGTTATTTAAGAGGGCTGTACGTGGTCGGTAGTGAACAAACTTACTGCGCTTATCAAAGAAGGCGGTGTCATATTCATCGGCTTCAATAACAAAATATTTACTTTCACCCAAACATGCAGACACTGTGAAATTCAGAGGCACTCCACCGATGAGATAGCCGGGCCTATACCCGTTGAATTCTAAAATCCAAGTCAACATGGCTGAAGTGGTCGTCTTGCCATGCGTACCCGCTACAGCCAGAACATGCCTTCCATATAAAACTTGCTCACCTAACCATTGCGGGCCAGAGATATAAGGTAGCCCCTGATTGAGGATTGCTTCCATCAATGGGTTGCCGCGAGAAACCACATTGCCAATCACGAATAAATCAGGCATGGTCGCAAACTGAGATAATTGATCGGGGGAGAATCCCTCAATCAGTTCGATTCCTTGAGCTTCAAGCTGCGTACTCATTGGTGGATAGACGTTGGCATCGCAACCAGTAACGCGATGCCCAGCTTGTCTCGCAATTGCGGCAATGCCGCCCATGAAAGTACCGCAAATGCCCAAGATATGTATATGCATTAGCGAATTTTAGCGAAGGAGTTGCAATGAACCGCAGACAATTGATCACCATCGTCGCAATTAGTCTTTTAGCGCTCCTGGGAGGCGTGCTAACTTCCCAATGGATTTATAAAACTGGAATGGCCAGCGATCCTGCCGTAAAAGCTTTTTTTGCCAATTCTTGGCAAACTCCGAATGGAAAAACAGTGAATACCCAAGAATGGCAGGGGAAAGTACTGGTAGTGAACTTTTGGGCCTCCTGGTGCCCACCCTGTGTTGAGGAAATGCCCACTTTAGACAAACTTCAGCAGGAGTTTTTGCAACAAAATGTCTTATTTGTCGGCATTGGCATTGATTCACCCTCTAATATTCGTGAATTTCTCTCAAAAACCCCGGTTGACTACCCCATCGTCATTGGCGGTCTTGAAGGGAGCAATCTTTCCAAGCAGATGGGCAATTCCCAAGGCGCCCTTCCTTACACCATCATCATCAATTCCAAGGGTAAGGCCATTTATAGCAAATTAGGAAAGATAAGCGAAGATGACGTAAGAAGTGCCATTAAATCAGCTTTATAGATATTTTTAGGCCACAAATAGGTTTACCAAGTTATGCATTTCTTTCTACAATTGATGTATTGATTTGACTATTCCCCTTTAAAAGCGCTGAAAATTCCTGCTTTTGAACCGAGTTTTTGGTCTTTCCCGGTCTTTAAAAGGTATACTTCCCCTCACAAGCAATCGAGCATGAAGTTATTTAGCAATTTACGCTTAACTGCCTCTAAAAACAGGGATCTATGTCGAAAAAAGCTTCAATTCTCGTAATCCAAGGCCCAAACCTAAATCTTTTAGGGACCCGTGAACCTGATGTTTACGGAAAAACCACCCTAGAAGATATCCACCAAAAGCTCGGCGAACTGGCAAAAGCACAGTCCGTAGACCTTGGCACCTATCAAAGCAATCATGAAGGCGAATTAATAGACCGCATTCAAAAAGCTAAGGGGGATGGCGTCGATTTCATCATCATTAACCCAGGCGCCTTTACCCACACAAGCGTTGCATTACGCGATGTCTTGGCTGGGGTTGCCATTCCCTTTACCGAGGTCCATTTATCCAATATTCATCAGCGCGAAGAATTCCGCAAACATTCCTATTTGTCCGATATTGCGACTGGGGTGATTTGTGGTCTTGGTGCGATTGGCTATGAATTGGCACTCCAAGCAGCCATTGCTCGCTTGCACAAATAAAACTATTTAAAGAATCACAAGAGAGGAAGTACTTGCATGGATCTGAGAAAACTAAAAACCTTAATCGACCTGGTTTCTGAATCAGGCATTTCAGAATTAGAGGTCAATGAAGGCGAAGATCGCGTTCGCATTGTTAACGCTGGATCTCCTGCGCCAGTTGGCCAAATGGTTTACGCCAATCCAGCGCCTGCACAAACAATACAAGCTGCACCAGTGGCTAATGCCCCTGCTGCCACAGCTCCTGCTGCTGAAGCTCCTGCAGCTGCAACTGGTTCTATTGCACGCTCACCAATGGTGGGAACCTTTTACCGCGCCCCGAATCCAGAGTCTCCGAACTTTGTCAACATTGGCGACACCGTAAAAGAAGGTCAAACGCTTTGCATTATTGAGGCCATGAAGTTGCTCAATGAAATTGAATCTGAGCATGCTGGTGTGATCAAAGAAATTCTTTGTGAAAACGGTCAAGGTGTTGAATTTGATCAACCGCTTTTCATCATCGCTTAATTGACTGTCTTTAGCTCAATCCCAATTCACCCTTAATTAACTCAGAGCCGACATGTTCGATAAGATTCTGATTGCCAATCGGGGAGAAATTGCTCTCCGTATCCAACGCGCATGCCGCGAGTTGGGAATTAAAACTGTAGTGGTGTACTCCACTGCAGATAAAGAGGCGAAGTATGTAAAGCTTGCCGATGAAGCTGTATGCATCGGGCCGGCACCATCTCCGCTGAGTTATCTCAATATGCCAGCGATTATTTCTGCGGCCGAAGTTACCGATGCTGAGGCAATCCATCCTGGTTATGGCTTCCTTTCTGAAAATGCAGACTTTGCAGAGCGGGTTGAGAAATCTGGCTTTGCCTTTATTGGGCCTACAGCCACATCCATTCGCTTGATGGGTGACAAGGTTTCTGCAAAACGCGCCATGATTAAGGCTGGTGTGCCTTGCGTACCTGGCTCAGAAGGCGCACTTCCTGATGATCCCAAAGAAATTATTGCAACGGCGAAAAAGGTTGGCTATCCGGTAATTATTAAAGCTGCTGGCGGTGGCGGTGGTCGCGGCATGCGGGTAGTTCACACCGAAGCTGCGCTGATCAACGCTGTCAATATGACCCGCGAAGAAGCGGGCCGCGCTTTTGGTAACCCCGAAGTCTATATGGAGAAGTTTTTAGAAAAACCTCGCCACGTAGAAATCCAAATTTTGGCTGATACCCATGGCAATGCCATTTGGTTAGGTGAGCGCGATTGCTCTATGCAGCGTCGCCATCAAAAAGTGATCGAGGAAGCGCCAGCACCAGGCATTGATCGTCGCTTGATCGCCAAAATTGGTGAACGTTGTGCGGAAGCTTGTCGCAAGATTGGCTACCGTGGCGCTGGTACCTTTGAGTTTCTCTACGAAGATGGTGAATTCTTCTTCATTGAGATGAATACCCGCGTTCAGGTAGAGCACCCGGTGACAGAAATGATTACTGGGGTAGATATTGTTCAGGAACAAATTCGTATCGCCGCTGGACTAAAACTCAGCTATCGCCAAAAGGACATTGTTTTCCGTGGTCATGCTATTGAGTGCCGATTGAATGCTGAAGATCCATTCAAGTTCACCCCAAGCCCAGGCAAAATTGGCTCATTCCACATGCCCGGTGGTCCTGGTATCCGAGTTGATTCACACGCTTACAGTGGCTATGTCGTGCCATCAAACTATGACTCCATGATTGGCAAGTTGATTTCTTACGGCAATACTCGTGAGCAAGCTATTCGCCGCATGCAAATAGCTCTTTCCGAGATGGTGATTGACGGCATTACAACCAATATTCCACTTCACCGTGAACTCATGCTAGATCCCAACTTCATTGAAGGCGGCACTAGCATTCACTACTTGGAGCATCGCTTGGAAGAGCAAGCTGCAAGCCGCGGAAAATCCTAATTGAAACGAGCGCTTAATGCCTTATCGTGAACTGATCTTCACGGTTGCCGCTGAAACTGCCGAACCTTTGGGTGATGCTTTGCTGGACTTGGGTGCACTTTCGGTAACGGTTGAGGATGACGCCGCCGGTGGCTATGACGAAAACCCACTCTACGGAGAGCCCGGTCTTCATCCAGAAGTACAAGCATGGGACAGGTCAGCAGTAACCGCCCTCTTTAATCCAGAGATTGATGCTTCAGGCAGCGCAGAATTTATCCCTGAACTTCTTCAATCCCTTAAGGAGGCAGGCTTTCATCTAGCGCCTCCCCAAGAAAAAACAGTGGAAGAGCAAGACTGGGTTCGCTTAACCCAAAGCCAATTTGCACCCATCCAGATTGGTGAGCGAATTTGGGTGGTGCCTTCTTGGCACGATGCGCCAACCGATCCCAATGCCATTTGTCTTGCGGTTGATCCAGGCCTTGCATTTGGTACGGGCAGTCATCCAACCACACATTTGTGCCTTCTTTGGCTTGAGCAACAAAGTGATTTGCAAAATCAAAGCCTCTTAGATTACGGTTGCGGATCAGGTATTTTGGCAATTGCTGCGGCAAAGCTGGGCTGTAAGCCAGTAATTGGCACTGATATTGATCCGCAAGCAATGGTTGCCGCTCGCAGCAATGCAGAAATCAACAATACCAACATTCGCTTTGTCTTGCCAAATGAAGGTGCCATCGAACTGGCTGCCGAAACTAAATACGACATCGTGATGGCCAATATTTTGGCAAATCCACTGCAAGTTCTTGCCCCTGCCCTAGTCAACAAGATGAAAGTAGGCGGACGCATTGTTTTATCTGGCGTGCTTGCCCGCCAAGCAGAAGAGGTGATTGCCACCTATAGCCAATGGCTCAAACTCTCTGTCTGGAAAGAGAGTGAGGGCTGGGTTTGCTTACACGGCACCTTAGACAAGAACAAGCAAAGCCATGCTGAAAATGCTTTTGCTGCACTTGCTCAAAAAAAAAGTCTTAAGTTAATCCTTTTAGCTGCTCTATGTCTACTTCTCCTTGTTTTTGGAGAGCACCTTTCCAGAAATGCATTACTTCCCACATTAGCGCCACGAATTGATGGGACATCGAATTCAATTTCTGTTCGCGCGTTTCATTTTTTGCAACGCATCGACGCAAAACTTTGTCGCTCACTAGGATGTCTAGATCGCGTTACAAGCGATTTTGCTGCTTGGAAAATAAACTCCGCCGCACTTTCACCTGAAAACGCGCGAGAGGGGCTTAAAAACGCTGCAAATCCATCTCTGTTGCAAGTAGAGATACAAAATCGTCTAGCCATTCCTGTTTTAGCACCCAATTTAGAAATTTCTTTGACTGATGCAGAAGAGTCTGAGATCAAAGGAATCCAATTCACTCCGCAAGAGTGGCTACCTAATGCTTGGCAAGAATCTCATCCTGATTTTTTCAAGAAAGGGATTCCCTCTGGCGAAATGCTGCAGATTGAATTGCCTATTTCCTTGCCACCAAATGCTGCAGGCTATCGTGTGCGAGTGCTTTACCCTTAAATCTATTCACAAAATCCACATTTACCCCGCTTATTTTTAAAAAGAAAGTAATTTATGGCTAGCTTGATCTGTGGCTCTATCGCCTACGACACCATCATGAACTTTGAAGGCAAATTTGCCGATCAAATTCTCCCAGAACAGATTCACATTCTGAATGTGGCCTTCTTAGTGCCCACTATGCGCCGTGAATTTGGTGGTTGCGCTGGCAATATTGCCTACAACCTCAACCTTCTAGGTGGCGACCCGATCATTATGGCTACCGTTGGCGGTGACGCTGCGCCCTACATGAATCGCCTAGAGCAACTCAAGATTGATGCCAGTCATATTCGCCAGATCGATCAAGCGTTTACCGCACAAGCTATGATCACCACTGATCAAGCGAATAACCAAATCACCGCATTCCATCCAGGCGCCATGGGTGAATCCCACCTCAACCAAGTCTCCGCTGTTGTGGCCGAACGCACTAAGAACGCTAAGGGTCCAGCGAAATTAGGAATCGTTGCACCTGATGGTCGCCAAGGAATGTGGGAGCACTGCCATCAACTGGCTGACGCCAATATTCCCTTCATCTTTGATCCGGGCCAGGGATTGCCCATGTTCAATGGTCCAGAACTTCTAGAATTGGTCGATATCGCCAGCTACTTGGCAGTAAATGACTATGAGGCAGAGATGCTTTCTCAAAGAACTGGCTTGAGCTTGGCAAAAGTGGCTGAGCGAGTCAAGGCACTGATCGTTACCAAAGGTGCTGAAGGTGCCGATATCCACTTTGAAGGTAAATGCATTGCCATTCCGCCAGTACCAGCTGCAAAAGTAGTTGATCCAACAGGTTGTGGGGATGCATTCCGCGGTGGTTTGCTCTTTGGTTTAGAAAATGGCATGGACTGGGATACCACTGGTCGACTCGCTAGCTTGATGGGATCAATCAAGATTACCCATCAAGGACCACAAAATCACCAACTCAGCAAAGATCAGATCACTGATCAATTTAAAGCGGCGTTTGGCTTTAGCTTCTAAACAAAAATAATCCTAGCCCGCCTAGGATCACTCATTTCTTAATCTGGAAATAAAAAAGGGGTCTCGTGAGAGACCCCTTCTGGTAACACCCGTCCGATTAAGGACGTGTGCCAGTTGGGAAGGGCCAAGCAGCGGCAGGATTCAACGCACTAGTCGCTGGTGCAGCTTTCTTAGCCGCGGGCTTTTTTACAGCAGAGCCCGCTTTCTTCGCAGCAGGCTTACTTACTTTTTTTTTGC
>CAITHY010000192.1 GCA_903892315.1 uncultured beta proteobacterium
GAGGTTACCGCGTTTCACCGTAACTAAATACGCTCGTCTCTGTGGCCCTATTCCTCACGTCACCGTGGATGGCCGTTAGCCATCACCCTACCCTATGGAGTCCGGACTTTCCTCCCCCTCAATAAAGAGGCGGCGATTGCCCAATTGACTCTGCGCCTGCAGTCTAACGCAGACGGAGGAAATTGGCTTGTAAAAATATATCGAGAATTTAAAGCAGTGACCAGGCGATAGTCTCGCCAGCGCGCAAGGGAACAATAGTTGTTTCACCCAGAGGTAACTCAGCAGGAATGCTTTGAACCTGTTTTGCAAGGGTAATTTTTTTAGTATTACGGGGCAAAGAGTAAAAATCAGGGCCAAAGAAACTAGCGAAGCCTTCTAATTTATCCAACTTACTCACATTCTCAAATGCTTCTGCATATAAACCCAATGCATTGAATGCGCTATAGCAACCAGCACAGCCGCAAGCAGCCTCTTTGGCACCCTTAGCATGTGGCGCACTATCCGTCCCAAGGAAGAAGCGAGCATTACCGCTCGTAGCAGCCTCTAGCAAGGCAAGGCGATGTTCTTCACGCTTTAGTACCGGTAAACAATAATTGTGTGGACGTATACCACCAGCAAAAATCGCGTTGCGATTCATGAGTAAATGTTGTGGTGTGATTGTTGCAGCTATTGTATTTTTTCCACCAGTCGCCGAATCTCGCACATAGTGTGCCGCTTGCTTAGTAGTGATGTGTTCGAACACAATTTTGAGCTCAGGAAAATCTTTGCGCAAAGGTTCAAGAGCTTGCTCGATAAATACTGCTTCACGATCAAAGATATCAATATCTGGACTAGTTACTTCACCATGAACCAGTAACGGAATCCCTGTCGCTTGCATGGCCTCTAAGGCTTTATAACAATGCTTGATATCACTGACACCAGAATCGCTATTAGTCGTTGCACCAGCAGGATACAACTTGAATCCCACAATGCCTGCTGCCTTAGCCTTGTTTACCTCATCAACAGATGTATTGTCGGTGAGGTACAAAGTCATCAGCGGTTTGAAGCTATCAATGCCCAGTAATTTCAAATTTGATTCGATGCGAGCTTGATAGGCATTTGCCAAATCGACGGTTGTCACTGGCGGCTTTAAATTGGGCATGATGATGGCACGCGCAAATTGACGGGCAGTATCAACTAAAACATCCTTCATGACTTCGCCGTCACGAATATGTAAATGCCAGTCATCTGGCTGAATCAATTGAATTTGTGTAGGACTATTGGACATATTATTTATTAAGCAAGATGATACGGAAATCATTCACATTCGTCAGTGTAGGGCCAGTTTCCACTAAAGCTCCCAATTCTGCAAAGAAGCCGTAGCAATCATGTGCAGTCAAGAATTTTTCAGGGGCAAGCTCCTGGGCCTTCCCAGCCTGTCGTATGTCACCATCAAACCAAGCACCTGCATTCTTTTCACTGCCATCAATGCCATCGGTATCAGCAGCCAAAGCGGCAATATTTGGCAAATCAGAACTGGCAGCTAACAGCGAGAGTAGATATTCACTGCAACGGCCACCACGACCTCTCACTCCAACAGGAATTGTCACAGTGCATTCACCGCCAGAGATCAGCGCCAAAGATTGGCCACCCTTAGCCAAATGCTCTCGGGCCAACTGGGCCTGACTGATACCTACTGCTTGGGCCTCACCCGTGATGGTGTCACCTAAAACAACAGGCTCATACCCTTGACTGCGAACGTAGTCAGCAGCTGCCTCTAAACTTTTATACGCTGTTGCAATGACATGGTTCGCAA
>CAITHY010000193.1 GCA_903892315.1 uncultured beta proteobacterium
GCGTCACGATGCTTAGCCGGCACAGACATGCGGCCTTTTGCATCTAAATTGAGAGCTGACGCACCTTGAAACACCATTTACCCCACTTTTTCACACTTCCTCCCACTTTAGAGGATCGCACTAAGAGGGTCAAGTGTTTTTGAGAGTTTTTTTAGGAATTTCTCTAGTGTTTACAAACACTTAGCGTCATGTGTTGAGAAAATGGTGATAATAAAATAGCTACTTGAAACAATGGCTTGGAAAATATACTTAAGAATAGATCTTAGCAATTGGGCTAGATAATGCCTCAATATACTGTATTTAAAAACAGTAATACTTAAAAAATATATCAAAATTAATCAGCGATGGACTTCAGGGATTAAATCCCATTTCCGTTTTAAATTTTGTAAGCAGTGGTTGTCATTACCTTAGACATCGCCTGCATTATTTTTTGGATCGGTTCTGGCAATTTTGCACCACCAGCATTTTTTGCGGCTTGTCCGTGAGCAATTTCATCAACTCGCATTTGATCCACAATTGCGCGTGATCGTTGATCTTCTTTTGGCAATTTTTCGAGATGACTTTCTAAGTGATTCTCGACTTGTTTTTCTGTTTCAGCAACAAAACCTAAGCTCCACTTGTCACCCGCTAAGCCTGCTGCCAAGCCGATTGCAAAGGAGCCCGCATACCAAAGTGGATTGAGATAACTAGCATGTGACCCGAGCTCTTGAAGACGAGTTTCACACCAAGCTAGATGATCCATTTCTTCTTGCCCAGAGTGCTCCAACATCTCTTGAATTTCAGGATTTCGAGCAACCAATTTTTGCGCTTGATAGAGCGCTTGCGCACAAACTTCACCCACATGATTTACTCGCATGAGTCCTGCTGCATGTTTGCGTTCGACAGCATCCAAACCGGAATTGCTTGCAAAATCGGAGCCTGGGGTGGGTCTATGCGCATGAGCACCTCCGACCACCGACCGAAGGGCGTTATCAAACTCCAGAATGAGACGATCTATCGGGGACATGCGCGTAGGAAATTAAACCAAAACCTCTGCTTTGCAGCTTTGTTTTGTCTTTAAACCCAGTTCTGCCAAGAGCTCGCGATCTTGTTCTGCCTCGGGATTACCGGTAGTGAGTAGTTGCTCACCATAGAAAATCGAGTTAGCTCCAGCCATGAAACACATCGCCTGAACTGCCCTGCCAAGCTCCTGACGACCAGCAGATAAACGAACGCGGGCTTTGGGCATCGTGATCCTAGCAACCGCAATCGTTCTCACAAACTCCAGCGGGTCTAAAGGCTTTTGCTCAGCTAATGGCGTACCGGCAACTGGCACCAAATGATTGATAGGAACGGATTCGGGATAGGGGCTCAAATTGGCTAAGCGGGCCAAAAATGCAGCGCGCTGCTGTCTAGACTCACCCATGCCTACAATACCGCCACAACAAACGGACATACCAGCGGCCCGGACATTGGATATCGTATCCAAACGGTCTTGGTAACCTCGGGTTGAGATCACGGAGCGATAAAAATCCTCGCTGGTGTCTAGGTTGTGGTTATAAAAGTCGAGGCCTGCCTCTTGCAGTGCTTGAGCTTGATCGGCCTCCAGCATGCCTAAGGTGGCGCAAGTCTCTAGACCCAAGGCTTTAACGCCTTTGATCATGGCAGTCACTTTTTCAATATCTCGTTCTTTGGGTTCGCGCCAAGCGGCACCCATACAGAAACGGTTAGAACCAGCGGCCTTAGCAGCTTTAGCGGCCTCTAAAACCTCTTCTAAGCCCATTAGCTTCTCAGCCTTAACATCGGTATCGTAACGAGCGGCCTGCGGGCAGTAGCCACAATCTTCAGGACAACCACCCGTTTTAATGGACAGCAATGTGGCTAATTCCACATCTCCCTCTGGGAAATAGGCCTTATGAGTCTCTTGAGCCTTCAGCATCAATTCATTAAAAGGGAGTGCAAATAAGGCCTCAATTTGAGTCACCGACCACTCACCAGACACCTCGACACTTGCGTTTACGCCCTGATGCAAATCCGCCTTGGATTTGAATTGGGTTAAGGGTATTTCAACGGTTTGAGTGTCCAGCATAGGTAAATTCCAGAAAATGGGGGGATACAAGGCATAAACATAACAGATACAGGTCTGATTTTGGAAAAACTAGTGGTCAAATATCAAACATGAAGGTTATTTCTGATTTAAATCAAATCCCCCTCGTTGATCGCAGCCTTGCAGCCGTTTGGCACCCATGCACTCAGATGAAACAGCATGAGACCTTTCCGCTGGTTGCCATTACAAAAGGTAAGGGTGCTTGGCTCTATGACGAAAACGGAACAGCCTTACTCGACTCTATTAGTTCTTGGTGGACCAATTTATTTGGTCACTCCAACCCACGTATCAATCAAGCGATTACCGCGCAACTCGAAAAAATTGAGCATGTGATGCTCGCCGGCTTTACACATCCTCCCGTAGTGGAGTTGTCCGAAAAACTGTCCGCACTCACCAATCACCATTTAGGTCACGTCTTTTACGCTTCCGATGGCGCTGCTGCAGTAGAAATAGCGCTAAAAATGAGTCACCACTACTGGCAACTCAACGGCAAACCACAAAAGAAAAAATTTGTGTGCCTGGAAAATGGTTACCACGGAGAAACACTTGGCGCATTGGCGGTAACTGATGTTGCTATTTTTCGCGAAGCCTATGGAGCGCTATTGCAAGATGTATTCACCATTACATCACCTGATGCACGCAAAGCAAAAGCTGGAGAGAGCGCAGAAGATGTAGCAAAACATGCAGCAAAAAAACTCGAAGAATTGTTTATAAAAGAACATGGCAATATTGCCGCCATCATTGTCGAACCTTTAGTTCAGTGCGCAGGGCAAATGGCCATGCATTCTCCTGAGTATCTGCGTTTAGTAAGGGATTTGTGTGATCGCTATGAAGTACATCTGATTGCCGATGAAATTGCGGTTGGCTGTGGGCGGAGCGGTAAGTTCTTTGCCTGCGAACATGCTGGTGTATGGCCAGACTTCTTGACTCTATCTAAAGGTATTAGTGGTGGCTATCTTCCACTGTCACTCTGCCTTACGAGCGACCAGATATATCAAGCTTTTTATGGCGATCAAGCTCAGCAAGGATTTTTGCATTCTCATTCCTATACCGGCAATCCACTAGCATGTGCAGCCGCACTGGCTTGCCTAGAGATTTTCGAAACTGACAAAGTATTGGAAAAAAATATTGAGCGCTCAAAGGATTTAGCAAATGCATTTACATGGGCAAAAACAGATACCCGTATTGAGCATTGGCGTCAACAAGGAATGATCTTGGCATTTGATATCAAGCATGAGTTTCTAAAAAATCCTCAGATGTTTGCGCGAACCATGTTCTCAAACTGTTTGGGTGAAGGCGTGCTGATCAGACCAATCGGCAACACTATCTACGTCATGCCGCCGTATATTTTGTCCCCAGCAGAAACCACGCAACTAGGTAAGGCTGTGCAAGTTGCCCTTGAGAAAACCTTGGCATGACGCACTCATATCTGGCCTTAAAGTTAGCGCAAGAGCAGATTGCAGATCTTGAGTCGCAATTGCTCAAACGCAAACTCAGAGCCACTACATCTCCATGTGATGCCAAAGCCATAGTCGATGGACGGGAGCTGAAAGCATTCTGTAGCAATGACTATTTAGGGCTAGCAAACCATCCCGAATTGATTCAAGCGCTTGCGGAAGGTGGTAAAAGGTATGGGGTAGGCAGTGGCGCCTCCCATCTCATTAGCGGTCATAGCCTGGCTCATGAGCTACTGGAAAACCAATTAGCGTCTTTTCAAAAGCAGCACATTCCGAATGCACGCGCCCTATTTTTCAGCACTGGCTATCTCGCCAACCTCACCGCCATCACCGGACTAGCAAGATTGGCACCACAAAAATCCACCAGCATTTATTCGGCGAAGCTCAATCATGCCTCTTTAATTGATGGCATCCGTTTAGCAGCTGCTCAAACCCAAGCAAACGTCACGCTATTCGATCACACGCAAATTGACTCATTAGATGAATTGCTGAAGGTAGATCAACATCCACTAAAAATCATTGTTACTGATGGCGTCTTTAGCATGGATGGCGACCTTGCTCCAGTAAAAGAATTGTTAAAAATGGCTGAGCAGTACGATGCACTGTTGCTCGTAGATGATGCTCATGGTTTCGGAGTGTTGGGTAAGCAAGGTCATGGCATTTTGGAGCAGGAAAATATCTGCTCTGATCGCATTATTTATATTGGTACCCTCGGAAAAGCTGCGGGCGTCAGCGGTGCCTTTATTTGCGCACAAGCAACTTATATTGAGTGGCTCATTCAAAAAGGGCGCCCTTTTATTTACAGCACTGCCACTCCACCTGCAATTGCACACACCCTCTCAAAAAGCTTGCAAATCATTGAAGGGAATGAGGGTAGCAAGCGCCGTAGTCATCTCAATAAACTGATTCGTATTTGGCAAGATGAGATGCAGTTCTCTCAATGGGAAAAGGTTTCCTCTTGTACCGCTATACAGCCCGTCATTTTGGGTAGCAATGCCAATGCCCTTCTTGCTGCTAAGTTATTAGACGAAGCTGGTTATTGGATTCCTGCTATTCGCCCTCCTACCGTACCCAATGGCAGCGCAAGATTGCGCATTACGTTTTCCGCCAACCATAGTGAGGGAGATTTGCGTCAGCTTATCAGCACCTTGGAATCGATTGAGAAAGTGGTGATTCAAAAGGGCAACCATGAGTAAGCCCAACGGTTTCTTTGTGACCGGTACCGACACCGAGGTTGGAAAAACCTTGGTGAGCGGCGCTCTCATTCTGAAATTACGCGAACGGGGAATGAATACCATTGGTTTTAAACCCGTTGTTGCGGGAACCTATCAAGATGCGAAAGATCAGACTCTGAATGAGGATGTGGAAACACTCCGCCTTGCCTCAAACCTCGGCTCTAGTACATTGAGTTTGTGTCCCTATGTTTTGGATCTGCCAGCCGCTCCTCATGTAGTAGCAGCCCAACAAGGTCTAAAACTAGAAATGAGCGTGATATTGCAGGGTTTTCAGAATATTCAAAATCAGGCAGATTGTGTTGTGCTTGAGGGTGCCGGCGGCTTACTCATCCCTTTAAATGAACGGGAAGATTTGGCGATGCTCGCCCAAGAAATTAAATTACCCATCATCCTCGTGGTCGGCATGAAATTGGGCTGCATCAATCACGCCCTCCTGACCTATGAGGCAATCAAGGCTCGTCATTTAAATATGGCAGGATGGGTAGCCAACACCTTATCTACAGAAATGTCTCTGCTTGATGAGAATATTCAGACTCTGCAGGCCAGAATAGATGCCCCATTTTTAGGCCTTATTCCAGCACTTCCAAAAGCACTCCAAAAAGCCGATAACAGCCCCTATTCAATTGAAGCTTTGGGTTTTGCTGCAAAGCACATTCAATTACCCGGCTATTAATTAGCAGTAATTTCACCCAAAAGGCATATCCAAAAACTTTCGGATAAGATGAAGGGATGCATTTATCCCCAGAAATTATTGACTCCGCGGAAGCTATTCAAGAAATTCGACGCAATATTCATGCGCATCCTGAATTGCGTTTCGAAGAACATCGCACTGCCGATCTAGTTGCAGAAGCGCTGTCTAGCTGGGGAATTACAGTCTATCGCGGCATGGGGAAAACGGGTGTCGTAGGTCGCTTAGATGGTGACCTGGGTCCGGGCAAGATGATTGGTCTGCGCGCAGATATGGATGCTCTTCCACTGCAAGAGCACAACAACTTTGCCCATGCATCAACAAATCCCGGAAAGATGCATGCTTGTGGACATGATGGTCATACTGCAATGCTGCTTGGTGCTGCACAACATTTATCCAATCACCGCGACTTTAAAGGTACGGTGATTTTTATTTTCCAGCCCGCTGAAGAGGGTGGTGCTGGTGCTAATGAAATGATTAAGGATGGACTCTTCAAAGAGTTTCCATGTGATGCGGTATTTGGCTTGCATAACTGGCCGGGTTTGGCGGAAGGTCACTTTGGAGTTACCTCTGGCCCCATGATGGCTTCAAGCAATACTTTTGAAATTACCATCACCGGCAAAGGCGGTCATGCCGCTCTACCGCACAATAGCGCAGATCCAGTATTGACTGGCGCCCAAGTAGTGCTGGCATTACAAAGCATCATTACACGTAATAAACGCCCTGTAGATGCTGCAGTCTTATCCATCACACAATTTCATGCGGGTGAAACGAGCAATGTCATTCCGGATAATGCTTTTATCGGCGGCACGGTGCGCACATTTACCTTAGATGTCTTGGATCTCATTGAGCAACGTCTACGAGAAATTGCCCATAGCGTCTCTAGTGCTTTTGATTGCCAAGCCGAAGTTACGTTTTCCAGAAATTACCCGCCCCTGATTAATCATGCCAAAGAAGTGGAATTCGCTACCGAGGTCATGGGTGAATTGGTTGGCAAACAGAATGTGAATGCTTCGATCGACCCTACGATGGGCGCAGAAGACTTTGCATTTATGTTGTTGGAGAAGCCTGGTTGCTATGTATTCTTGGGCAATGGTGATGGCGATCATCGCTCGGTAGGTCATGGCATGGGCCCGTGCCACTTGCACAATCCTTCTTACGACTTCAATGACTCCTTGATTCCAGTGGGCGTGAGCTATTGGGTCAAACTAGCTCAACGCTTCCTAGAAAAAAACTCAGTTTTTTAAAACTTTCTCTTCAGCTATTAAATTAAGAATTGGTAAATTTAGCTGGACGCTTTTCCATGAACGCAGCCATACCCTCTTTCTGGTCATTCGTTCCAAAACAAGCATGAAAGAGGCGGCGTTCAAAATGAATGCCTTCAGACAAAGTAGTTTCATAGGCAGTGTTGATACCCTCCTTCACCATCATCGCAGTCAATAAAGGCATGTCTGCGATTCCTTTAGCAATCGCCTTCACCTCTTTTAATAAGTCAGCCTGCGGGAAGATGCGGGCAACTAAACCAGAGCGCTCAGCTTCAGCAGCATCCATCATACGACCCGTCAAAGCCAAATCCATCGCCTTGGCTTTTGATATTGCACGAGGTAAGCGTTGTGTGCCTCCAGCGCCAGGAATAATTCCTAACTTCACTTCGGGCTGCGCAAACTTAGCGTTATCCGCAGCCATAATGGTGTCACACATCATAGCTAACTCACAGCCACCGCCCAAGGCATAACCAGAGACAGCAGCAATTACTGGCTTGCGTACTTTTTTAATCTCCTCCCAGTTGCGAGTAATAAAGTCGCCGCGATAAACATCCTTCAGGCCATATTTAGCCATTGACGCAATATCTGCTCCAGCAGCAAAAGCTTTTTCACTGCCAGTAACGATCATGCAACCAATATTGTCATCCGCATCAAATGCCAATAAGGCAGCACCAAGCTCTTCCATGAGTTGGTCATTCAAGGCATTTAACACTTCAGGGCGATTCAAGGTAATGGTGGCAACCTTGCCATCTACCTCAGTCAAAATTGTTTTGTAGCTCATAAATTTCTTTCAGTGAAAATATTGAATTAACGTGGCAGCAATAACCACACCCTGCCATTTTGTTTCATACGGCCTGCCATCTCTCCAGCAGCATCTCCCGACCCCCAATAGTAGTCAGCTCTGACACCGCCCACAATGGCCTTGCCCGTATCCTGTGCCATCATTAGCTTTTGCAAAGGCTGACTGCTCAATGGTTTAGTGGTTGCTAAAAAGACAGGTGCGCCCAGTGGCAAGGCTTGTAAATCTACCGCAATACTGCGCTCAGCTGTGAGCGGAACACCGAGAGCGCCATTAGGACCTAAATCCGCAGAGACGTTTCCGGGCAACTCTTTAAAGAAAACAAAACGGGGATTGGCATTGAGCATTTCATTCACTTGGCTAGGATTTCGTTTGGCCCACTGTGAAATGCCTTGCATCGTTGCTTCACTGCGTGTGATTTCTTTACGATCAAGCAACCATTGGGCAAATGATTTAAAGGGTTGATCATTAGTGCCCGCAAAACCTAGACGCAAAATACGCCCGTCCTCAAGGCGGATTTTTCCAGAGCCTTGGATTTGCATGAACGCTGCCGCCACAGGATCTTGCACCCAAGCAATTTCAGAGCCCTGCAAGATGCCAGAGCTCATCAGCTCTGCACGGCTTGGGCCTGGGTTGGGTTTAGACTTTCGCCATGCATTAGGGTAGCCATAGAGCGGTACGTTATAGGTACTCGTGCGGGTTTGTGAACCATTCATCATTGGCTCGTAATAGCCTGTGATTAAGCCAGTATCACTCCCTGAGCTATTGCGAATTTCATAAGCCTGAAAATTACTTTCAAAGTATTTGCGAATAGCTTGCGTATCACGACTAGATATATTCCCCGCCTGGGCGCAGACTGAACGCCAGTTCACATCACTATTTTTCTTGCGCAAAGCATCACAACTTTTTAACCAAGCAGGCCAAGCCTGAGACAAGTCGTCTTCCTGCCATCCAGGTAAGGCTTGCCAAGAGACAGCGCTAAAGCTTGCAATCGAAGAGCTATAGCTTGACGGTGAAGTACCAGAACCACCTGAGCGATAGCCTGTTCCCCGAGTGGGAGGCGCAGAACATCCAACAATCAAGCTGGCCATCAGGATAGCGAATACACTTAACGTAACTAATTTAAATTTAGAAATCATGATTGCCAATTTACTCGATGAATACCCCATGCTACTGTTTGTTTTTGAAGGCGCCGTTGCCCTAGGACTTTTCTTATTTATCGTCCTTTGGACGGGCAAGGGCAAGAAATAGCATCCTCACCACCCTACATTAATGCAGAGTACGTGGCATCACTAGGGCAAACTCTGGAATAGGGGCCTGAAAGAACTGGGCATCCTCAGTCACACAGAAATACTCGCCACGCATTGTTCCCGCGGGAGTGGGTAAAGTTGCCCAGCTGGTGTACTCAAAATGCTCCCCTGAGCGTAAGAGTGGTTGCTGCCCAACAACACCCAGCCCTCGGACCTCCTGGACATCGTTATCCCCGTCCGTAATGAACCAATGGCGGGCAATTACCTGAATACTGGCCGTCCCCGTGTTGCGGATGGTTACCGTATAAGCGAAGGCAAATTGGCGGTTATCGGGGTCAGATTGCTCAGGAAGGTACTGGGCTTTGACCGTAATGCTCATTTCGTGGGGATTCATGGACGAATTCTGCTCCATCCTAACGCCAACTGCAAGCTAGAATCTAGGGATGGAAAGCCAAAAATCATCCTCAAATAGTCAATTTGTTATTGCCCCATCCATTTTGTCGGCTGACTTCGCCTGCCTTGGCAAGGAAGTTCAGGACGTTTTAGTGGCGGGTGCTGACTGGATTCACTTTGACGTGATGGATAACCACTATGTACCCAATCTCACCATTGGCCCCTTGGTATGCGAGGCTATTCGGCCTTATGCAAATAAGGATGGCAAACCTGCGCTGATCGATGTGCACTTAATGATCGAGCCGGTAGATCGTATCGTCCCTGACTTTGCCAAAGCGGGCGCCAATTTAATTAGCTTCCATCCTGAGGCAAGCCCTCATGTTAATCGCACTCTAAACTTGATTCGCGATCAAGGATGTCAAGCAGGTCTCGTATTCAATCCAGCGACACCACTGGATCATCTCGATCACACTTTGGAATTACTGGATCTCGTATTACTCATGTCGGTAAATCCAGGATTTGGTGGTCAATCATTTATTCCCAGCACTTTGAATAAGATTGCGCAAGTGCGTACACGCCTCGATCGCTACCAGGCTGAAACTGGTCGACACATTCGCCTTGAGGTGGACGGCGGAATTAAAGTCGACAACATTGCAGAAGTAGCGCGAGCTGGTGCCGATACATTTGTCGCAGGCTCAGCAATTTATGCGCAAGAAAATTATGCTCAAGTAATTCAAGCGATGCGCACTGAATTAGGAAAGTCAGGAAAAGCGTAATGCAGTACGAAGAATTTAACGCCCTAGCAAAACAGGGTTTCAATCGTATTCCTTTGATCAAAGAGGTTTTGGCAGACCTAGAGACTCCGCTATCCCTTTACGTCAAACTCACTCAAGCATTTGGCAAGACTAATACTTACTTATTAGAATCTGTTTTGGGTGGCGAGCGTTTCGGCCGTTTCTCCTTTATTGGTCTACCTGCCAAGACTATCATCAGAACTGTTGGCACGCCTTCACAGCCAGTAAATGAGGTGGTGACCGATGGAAAAGTGGTTGAGACAAACACCGATAATCCACTCGACTTTGTAGATGCTTATTGCAAGCGTTTTAAGGTGGCTTTACAACCTGACATGCCCCGCTTTTGTGGTGGCCTTGCCGGCTACTTTGGTTATGACACTGTTCGATATATAGAGTCACGTTTAGCTAAGCATCAGCTACCCGATGAATTAGGTGTGCCTGATATCCAGCTCATGCTGACAGAAGAGTTAGCAGTAATTGATAACGTCGCTGGAAAAATCTATTTGATTGTCTATGCAGAGCCGAGTATTGCTAATAGCTTTGAGAAGGCGCAGGATCGCTTAAAAGAATTACTCGGTTGCCTTAGCAAGCCAGCCAATATGCCGGCATCTTTACCAAGCACTAAGACGGATCTCATTCGCAAATTCAAAGCAGCGGATTTTGAAAAAGCAGTACTTAAGACCAAAGAATATATTTTGGCTGGCGATTGTATGCAGGTAGTTATTGGTCAGCGCATTAGTAAGCCATTTACAGACTCGCCGTTAGCCCTCTACAGAGCGTTGCGCTCGCTTAATCCATCGCCATACATGTACTTCTATGACTTTGGTGATTTGCAAATTGTAGGCTCATCTCCTGAGATTTTGGTGCGGCAAGAAAAACGGGCTGCGGAAAAGATTGTGACCATCAGACCACTTGCAGGTACCCGTCCTCGCGGATCTAACCCAGAAGAAGACGAACGTTTAGCTAAAGAACTATTGGCTGATCCCAAAGAAATTGCTGAGCATGTGATGTTGATTGACCTAGCTCGCAATGACGTAGGTCGCATTGCCAAAACAGGCTCAGTGAAGGTAACCGACTCCATGTCTATTGAGAAATATTCTCACGTTCAACATATCGTAAGTTCAGTAGAGGGGCATCTTTTGGACAATATGAGCAATATGGACGTATTGCGAGCTACTTTCCCGGCGGGCACTCTATCAGGAGCACCAAAAATTCGGGCGATGGAAATCATTGATGAAATGGAAATTGTGAAGCGCGGCGTATATGGTGGTGCAGTAGGCTACCTCTCTTTCTCCGGCGATATGGATGTGGCCATTGCCATTCGTACCGGCGTGATTCGTGATGGCATGCTCCACTCCCAGGCTGGGGCTGGCGTCGTTGCTGACTCTGACCCGACTGCTGAGTGGAAAGAAACGGAAGCCAAAGCTCGCGCAGTGCTCACTGCAGCAGATTTAGTACAAGGAGGACTCGATGCTCCTCATGATTGATAACTACGATTCATTTACTTACAACCTCGTTCAGTACTTTGCGGAGCTTGGTGAAGAAGTGAAAGTCTTTCGTAATGATGAAATTGCGGTAGAAGATATTGCCAAGCTGAATCCTGCGCGTATTTGTATCTCACCTGGGCCGTGTAGCCCCTCTGAGGCGGGCATTTCAGTCGAAACCATCAAGCGCTATGCGGGACAAATTCCGATCCTAGGCGTGTGCTTGGGTCACCAAGCCATTGGTGAAGCGTTTGGCGGCAAAGTAATTCGTGCCCAAAAGGTAATGCACGGCAAAACGGACAGCATTCATCACACTGGTGTGGGTGTATTTAAGAATTTGCCCGATCCATTTAAGGTGACTCGCTACCACTCTCTAGCCATTGAGAAAAGCTCTTTGCCGGCAATACTAGAAATAACTGCCACCTCATCTGATGGCGAGATCATGGGCGTACGCCATAAAGAGCTCGCAGTTGAGGGCGTGCAATTCCACCCAGAATCTATTCTTTCTGAGCATGGCCACGCCCTGCTCAAGAATTTTTTACAAAACAAATAAACGTCTGCCAACAGCGCCATGCCAATTACTCCGCAAGAAGCCTTACAACGCTGCATTGAACATCGTGAACTCTTTCATGATGAAATGACAGCCATGATGCGGCTCATTATGAGCGGTGAAATGGCGCCAGAATTGGTAGCTGGATTATTGGTTGCCCTACGCACTAAAAAAGAAACCGTTGGTGAGATCGCTGCTGCTGCACAGGTGATGCGGGAGTTTGCTACTTCAGTCAAGGTGGATGACCGCAGTCATTTGGTAGATGTAGTGGGTACAGGTGGTGATGGTGCCCATACCTTTAATATTTCTACTGCAGCGATGTTTGTGGCTGCAGGTGCAGGAGCAAAAATAGCCAAGCATGGCAATCGTAGCGTGAGTAGCAAATCCGGTAGCGCAGATGTATTGGAGGCGCTTGGCGTGAATCTGGCTTTATCTGCTGAGCAGGTTGCTGCCTGTATCTCAACAGTAGGCGCAGGATTCATGTTCGCCCCAAACCATCATCCAGCGATGAAGAACGTTGTACCCATTCGCAAGCAACTCGGTGTTCGGACCATCTTCAACATCCTTGGCCCCCTCACCAATCCTGCTGATGCCAAACGTATTTTGATGGGCGTGTTTCATGCTGACCTAGTCGGTATTCAGGCGCGCGTATTGCAAGCCTTGGGAATGGAGCACGCCCTCGTTGTTTACGGACGAGATGGTCTTGATGAAATTTCCTTAGAGGGCCCAACCTTAGTTGGCGAGCTCAAAGATGGCGTAGTGCGTGAATATGAAATTCACCCAAATGATTTTGGCTTAAATACCGCCCTTACAAACAGCTTTAAAGTGGCTAATGCCCAAGAGTCTAAGAAGATTGTCTTGGATGTGCTTGCTGGCAAGCCAGGACCTGCAAGCGATATCGTTTGCCTTAATGCTGGGGCTACACTCTATGTTGCTGGAGTAGCAAAAGAGATTGCTAGCGGTATTGCACTTGCTAAAGAAGCCATTACTACTGGAGCAGCACGTCAAAAGTTAGACGCTTTTGTTGCAGCAACCCAATCTAAATAGTTGATTATTCATGAGCGATATCCTCGATAAAATTGTTGCCACCAAAAAGATTGAAGTGGCTAACTGCCTGCAGAAAATGTCGCTTGCCAATCAACGTGAGCAGGCTGAAGCCAATAATCGCAATGCCTCTCTCAAGCCAAGGGGTTTTATTCAGGCCATTGAGAATAAGATCGCCGCAGGTAAGGCGGGAGTCATTACAGAAATCAAAAAAGCAAGTCCAAGCAAAGGCATCTTGCGCGAGAACTTCGAACCAGCAAGTATTGCCCAGTCCTATGAACAGCATGGTGCCGCATGTTTGTCAGTATTAACGGATGCAGATTACTTTCAAGGCTGCAATGCCTATCTACAAGAAGCTCGGTCCGCATGCACCATCCCGGTATTGCGCAAAGATTTCACCATAGACCCGTATCAAATTTATGAAGCTCGTGCAATTGGCGCCGATGCAATCTTGCTCATCGTGGCTTGCCTAGAATTAAATCAAATGAAAGAACTGGAGGCTTGTGCTCATGAATTAGGCCTAGATGTTTTGGTCGAAGTTCATAACGCACCAGAATTAGAGCAAGCATTAGAGCTCAAAACACCATTGCTTGGCATTAACAATCGCAACCTCAAAACCTTTGAGGTAACACTTCAAACCACCCTCTCACTCATGTCTATGGTTCCAGAGAATAAAACCTTGGTAACAGAGTCTGGCATCTTGAATCGCACTGATGTAGAGCTGATGCGCAATCATCAAATCAATGCATTTCTGGTTGGCGAAGCCTTTATGCGCGCCACGGATCCAGGTACAGCCCTTAGTGAGCTGTTTTCCTAGTTTTTCTTAATAAATCTAGGCAGCACTTGGTTAAAGAGATCAGCAGCAGCGAACCCAGCACATCGCCTGTAAACATCACCAAGAAGTGATTCACGCTACCCGTGTCTTCAAGTGTCATGGTAGCAAACCACCATTGATGCAGCCCCGCTGACAGTAGGGAATAAATCAAAATGCAAGCAATGAGTTTGGAGAGATTGAGATTACTGAAGTCTGACTCAAGGCGAAGATTGCTAAAGACAAAAAATCTAGCTAAGTAAGGGGCAAACCCTGAAATTAATCCAACGCCAATACACACCGTCAAGTCGTGGGGGAAATCGCCGTAATAACTAATTAAAAATGAGGCGATTGCAATTCCAATGGCGCCGGACAAACCAAAAATTAATGTCAAAAATAAGCGTAGGCCAGCAGGTAGATAAATCCAACTCACCCCTAAGCCAAAAGTAATACTGTTGGTAAGCCAGCTATTGCAATAAAAAAGCAGTGTGTACGCCATCACACTAATGACGCAACCAAAAATCCATTGCAAAGAAATTGTGAATAATTTAGACATTGTTTTTAGTATGGATTAATTTTTATTGATTCGCATCAATTGCTAAAATCAGACTAAAGGAATACACTGACGTTAGCCCAAGAGCTAATAAATACTAATATTAATAACTATGTCATCACCTAAACCGTCACCGTATATCAAGTTCCTCAACTTAATTGATGCTTTGGATCGCATCAACCCAGGGGAAAAACTGGATTGCATCGAAGAGAGTTTGCTCGATAAGATTGTTTCTTGCGCTCATGCAAAGCAAGCAATTTTGGTTGGTGATCTGATCTCTATTTCCGATCTTGGCTCACAAGCGACGCTACATGGTCGCCTCAAAAATCTCAGCGCCTTGGGTTACATCAAAATGGCATCTAATGCTGATGGTCGCAAAAAAGAAGTATTGCCTACCAAAATTGCCCTAAAGCGCTATGAAGAAATCTCTAAATGTTTAGAGAAGGCAGTTAAAGCTTCTTAATCATTGAACCCCACTGCATAAGCAAAAAGCCCTGAAAAGGGCTTTTTTATGGGCTAAAAATAAGAGTGCTTTAGACGTTAAACAAGAAATTCAACACATCTCCATCTTTAACGACATACTCCTTGCCTTCAGCGCGCATCTTACCGGCTTCCTTGGCGCCAGATTCCCCTTTGAATTGCACAAAATCTTCGTAGGAGATTGTCTGAGCACGAATAAAGCCACGCTCAAAGTCTGTATGAATCACACCGGCTGCTTGAGGTGCTGTATCGCCCACGTGAATAGTCCAAGCGCGAACCTCTTTAACTCCTGCTGTGAAATAGGTTTGCAAACCAAGCAATGAATAGCCCGCACGAATCACGCGATCCAAGCCTGGCTCTTCCATACCCAAGTCAGCCAAGAACTCAATCTTGTCCGCCTCTTCTAGGTCGGCGATTTCTGCTTCGATCGCAGCGCATACAGCAACAACGGGCGCATTTTCTTTTGCAGCATGTTGCTTGACGGCCTCGAGGTGCGGGTTATTTGAGAAGCCATCTTCTTTGACGTTCGCAACATACATCGCAGGCTTAGCGGTAATTAAACACAATGGTTTAATCAATAATTTTTCGTCATCATTCAGATTCAGACTGCGCACTGGCAAAGCAGAATCTAGATGAGCCTGAACTTTAGTCAAAACAGCAACCAAAGCGGCGGCTTCTTTGTCATTTCCAGACTTAGCAGCCTTGCTTGAGCGATTCAGGGTTTTCTCAACCGTCGCCAAGTCCGATAAAGCCAGCTCGGTATCAATCACGCCAATATCAGCAATAGGATCAATTTTTCCAGCAACGTGGATGACGTTGGGATCTTCAAAACACCGCACGACATGGGTAATAGCATCCGTTTCACGAATATTCGCTAAAAACTGATTGCCAAGACCTTCGCCTTTTGAGGCGCCAGCTACCAAACCAGCAATGTCGACAAATTCGACGGCTGCAGGCAGGATGCGCTCAGGCTTCACGATCTCAGCCAAGGCGGCTAGACGGGGGTCAGGAACCTCAACAACGCCCACATTAGGCTCAATCGTGCAGAAAGGATAGTTTTCCGCTGCGATTCCA
>CAITHY010000194.1 GCA_903892315.1 uncultured beta proteobacterium
GAAGGACTGACGGCATATACTTACTCGATGATAGCTAAGACTCGTGAACGTACCCTAAAGCTTGCGCGCGACACCCTCACTATTGAGGCTGCTGCACTGCAAACCATGCGTGATCGCCTTGAGGGCGCTAATGCTGAGGCCCTCATACTGGCGGTTGAGCTTTTGCATAGCTGCAAAGGCAGAATCGTTGTTTCTGGAATTGGCAAATCGGGCCATATTGCCCGCAAAATTGCTGCTACCTTTGCCTCCACCGGTTCCCCGGCATTTTTTGTTCATCCCGCTGAAGCTAGCCATGGTGACTTAGGAATGGTCACGAGAGATGATGTTTTTGTCGCCCTTTCTAATTCAGGCGAAACCGACGAACTGTTAACCATTGTTCCGATCGTGAAGCGCACTGGCGCAAAACTCATTGCCCTCACTGGCGCCCCAAATTCTTCTCTTGCCAAATTGGCAGATGCGCATCTTGACACCAGCGTTGAAAAAGAAGCTTGCCCTTTAAATCTTGCTCCTACTACCAGCACCACAGCTGCATTGGCTATGGGTGATGCATTAGCGGTTGCTTTACTAGACGCTCGAGGTTTTGAAGCTGAAGACTTTATTCGCTCTCATCCTGGCGGCAGATTAGGTCGCAAGCAATTGATGCATGTCAGCGAAGTGATGCGCAGCCTTGTAGACACACCCAAGATTTCCATCGAAGCCTCACTGCAAGATGCCTTACTTGAGATGACCTCAAAGCGCATGGGTATGGTGGTGATACTAGATGCCAACAACAAAGTATTTGGCATCTTGACCGATGGCGACTTGCGTCGCCTCCTCGAAAAAACTACCGACCTCAGCGGCATCAAACTCGAGAGCGCAACCACTGCCGATCCACGCACCATTCCAGCAGAATTGCTTGCTGAACAAGCGATCGAGATGATGGAGAAGCATCGTATTAATCATCTAGTAGTGACGGATAGCCAGGGCCACTTATTAGGCGCATTAAATCTACATGATTTATTTGCAGCCAAAGTTATTTAATTTCCATTAGCAATCGAGCTTCCCCTTTATGCCTAGCGCCTTCAATCCCCACAACACCAACCCTCTAGCTCAATATCCACAGGCTTGGGAACGTGCAGGCAAAGTAAAGCTATTGGTATTGGATGTTGATGGCGTATTAACAAACGGACAAGTTTGGATTGGTGCCGACGGCAAAGAGTCGTTAAAAGCCTTTGATATTCAAGATGGCTTAGGGATCAAATTATTAGAGCAGTGCGGTATTCCGACTGCCATCATCACCGGCAGAAATTCCAAAATGGTTTTAGCCCGTTGCAAAGAGCTTGGCATTAAGCATGTTCATATGGGTGTTGAAAACAAAGCGATTGCCTTGAAAGAGGTTATTCAGTCTCTAGGACTGACTTCAGCCGATTGCGCTGTCATGGGTGATGATTGGCCAGACATGCAAATGATGAAAAATGCAGGCTTCCGAATTTGCCCAGCACAAGGCCACGAAGCAGTTCAAGAATTTGCTCATTTAGTGACGACACGCAACGGGGGTAATAGTGCGGTGCGTGAAGCATGTGACTTGATTCTTAGAGCTCAGAATCGCTACGAAGAATTACTTCTTAAGGCTCGTAGCTAAGCAATGCAGTTAAAGTCTCAGCAAATTAAAGTCGGCATCCGTCGCGCCCTGTTGCGCCTACTGCCCTTGATTTTGATGGGGGCACTCACGCTAGCCACTTTTTGGCTGGTTCAAAAAAATACTCCACCAGAAAAATCCTTTTTAGAGCGCGTGCGCTTGCATGAGCCTGACTACACCATTAAAGATGGTGCACTATCCGCCTTAAATGAATTGGGTAACACCAAATACCGAGTGTTGGGCGTCAAAGTCACCCACTACGATGACGATGCCTCAATCGATATCCTGACGCCTCGCATGCGCCTGTTCCAAGCCGAAAAAGCGCCGGTAACCGTTAAGTCAGATACCGGACACATCGATGGTGATCTCACCATCCTCGATTTATACGACAACGCCAGTATCTTTCGCCCGGCTCAAGAAGCAACTGCATCACAGCCAGCGACTTTAAGAATGTTGGCCAGCTCGAGCTATTTCAAGGTGCTCATCAACGATGACATGATTGAAACGGATCGACCAATTACTCTTGAGCAGGGAATGTCGATTATGAACTCCACTGAAGGTGGTGTATTCAACAACGTCGAACAAAGTATGGTGCTCAGTGGCCAAGTTAAAGGACGTATTGAACGTGCCCCGCGGAGTCAGCAATAAAATGGCTGCAATGAAAAGCATGTTTGCGCGCCTTGCACTCCTGAGCTCCTTCGCGCTAGGGCTCTCTATTACAACTTCTGCGAACGCAGAAAAAGCAGACCAAGATAAACCCGTCATTCTGGAAGCAGAAAAAGTTTCTGTAAACGACGTTAAGCAAATCTATGACCTCGATGGTCAGGTGCTACTCATCAAAGGTAGCATTATTGTGACTGGTGAGGATGGCCACATTGAAGTAGATCCGCAAGGCTATGAGTTTATCGATGTCGTAGGTAGTCCCGAAGCGGTAGCAAGTTTTAGACAACGTCGTGAAGGTCTTGCAGATGAATTCATGCAGGGACGTGGCACCCAGGTTACCTATGACGCCAAGACAGAGTTTCTGACACTCACCGGTGATGCCAGCTTGAAGCGCTTACTCAACATGCAAATGCTAGATCAACTAAAGGGTTGGAAAATTGAGTACGATGATATAAAGCAGTACTATCATGTCACGCCCCCTAAAGATGCAAAGCCGGATGATCTGCCCTTAGCAAGAGCCATCCTTTCACCAAGACGAAAAGCAACCCTAGAGAAATGACAGCGGATTTAACCCATATCGATAATGCGCCCACACTCAGCGCCCATCACCTCCAAAAACGGTATGGCTCTAGAACCGTAGTTCGCGATGTATCTGTACAAGTCAGATGCGGTGAAGTTGTTGGTCTGCTAGGCCCTAATGGAGCAGGCAAAACCACCTCCTTCTATATGATTGTTGGGCTGGTCCCACTCGATGGTGGAAATATTGTTTTAGATGGTGCCGATATTACGCATTTACCGATCCACGAACGTGCTCGAATGGGTCTGTCATATTTACCGCAAGAAGCCTCTGTATTTAGAAAACTCAATGTTGCTGAAAATATTCAGGCAGTCTTAGAACTTCAAGCTCAAGGTGGCAAGCCTTTGACTAAAACGGAAATTGCCAACCGCCTAGATGAACTCTTGGGCGAACTGCAAATTAGTCATCTGCGCAATAACCCAGCTCTATCCCTATCAGGTGGCGAACGTAGACGGGTAGAAATTGCGAGAGCCCTCGCTTCCCAGCCAAAATTTATCTTGCTAGATGAACCCTTTGCTGGAGTTGACCCTATTGCTGTTGGGGAAATTCAGCGTATTGTGCGCTTCCTGCGGGACCGCCAAATTGGGGTACTCATTACCGACCATAACGTTCGTGAAACCCTTGGTATCTGTGACCATGCTTACATCATCAGCGAAGGCAGCGTTTTGGCCGAAGGTAAGCCTGATCAGATTATTCAGAACGATGCCGTCCGTAGAGTCTATTTGGGCGAAAACTTCCGGATGTAAGCCAGGCAAGGCTCCCCGCCTTAAAGTAATAAAAATTGCACTTCCCTCTTGGTTTTCAGCAAATTCGCTGATACGCTGGAGGCTCATGGTTTATTTTCCAAAAAAAACAGCACAAAAAATTTCAGGGGCTTGCTGCGCACCCCAGGCATGATCATGCGCACGCATCTATAGCATCTACAAAAGGAGTCGCTAATGAATTTGAAAATTAATAGCCGTCATGTGGAAGTTACCCCTGCCATGCGCTCTCATCTTGAGGCGGGACTAGCCAAAATTCGTAAGCACTTCGATCATGTCATTGATGCATCTGCCTTTCTGGTAGTAGACAAGGCCAAAGAGAAGGACCTCCGTCAAAGTGCCGAGATCACCATTCATCTCAAGGGAAAGGATTTGTTCGCTGAAGCACATAACGCTGATCTCTATCACGCCATGGATGCAGTGGTCGATAAACTAGAGCGTCAAGTTGTGAAACACAAAGAAAAGATTCAAGATCATCACCACGAAAAGCATTTTGAGTGATCTAGTGCGTCAGGACACCTATAATCAATTCACATGAATGCCCTGACCAATCTTTTTACTCCCGACTGCATTGCATTAGACATCCCCGCTGCAAGCAGGGCTGATGCATTTGCAGCCGCTGGAGAACTGTTTTCTAAACAAACAGGAATAACAGCCAACTCCGTCATAGAGTTCCTCAATGCTCGTGAAGATTTAGGCTCTACCGCCCTCGGCGCAGGTGTAGCCATCCCTCACGGTCGCGTGAAAGGCTTAAAGCACCCAAGCGCCGCTTTTATGCGACTACAAAACCCAATTGAGTTTGCAGCTCCGGATGGTGAGGCGGTGTCCATCTTGATTTTCTTGTTGGTGCCTGAAAAAGCTACCCAACAACATTTAGAAATTTTGTCTTCGATTGCTCAGCTACTGTCAGATGCCGATGCTCGCCAGAACTTATCGTCCACTACAGACCCCTTAAGGGTTTGCGAACTCTTACGACACTGGGGTACAGCAAAATGACTCAGCCATTACTCCTAGAAGGAGTAACTGCTCAGCAGATTTTTGATGATAACGTTTCAGAATTAAAACTGTCTTGGATCGGTGGTCTTGAAGGCGCTGACCGCACCTTTCCGCCAGAAGCCGTAAGAGTTGCCGCAGCTAGTTCAGACTTAGTCGGTCACTTAAACCTGATTCACCCAAGCCGAATTCAAATCTTCGGCGAGCAGGAGATTGAATATCATGCGGCCCTAGAGCCAAAGCAAAGGCAAGAGCAAATTGCCAGCTTAATCTCCAAGATGCCTCCTTGCGTGATTGTGGCTGATGGCAAGAGTGCAGATCCAGACCTGCAACTATTTTGTCAGCGCTCTTCAACGCCGCTATTCACCACCGCGATTTCTGCTGCAGAAGTAATTGACCATTTACGTATTTACTTAACCAAAATTGGTGCACCTCAAATCACCATGCATGGTGTCTTCATGGACATTCTGGGCTTGGGTGTACTCCTTACTGGCGAATCCGGCCTAGGCAAAAGTGAATTAGGTCTTGAATTGATTTCTCGCGGGCATGGATTAGTGGCCGATGATGCGGTTGACTTTGCGCGCCTGGGACCCGATTACATTGAGGGTCGCTGCCCCGTCATTTTGCGCAACCTGCTTGAGGTACGTGGACTGGGATTGCTGGATATTCGTACCATCTTTGGTGAAACAGCTGTGCGCCGTAAATTAAAACTACGCCTCATTGTTCAGCTCGTTCGCAGAACCGATGGTGAATTCGAGCGCCTCCCCCTTGAAGCCCAACACATTGATGTTCTAGGCATTCCCATTCGCACAGTCAAAATTCAGGTGGCTGCGGGGCGTAACTTAGCCGTACTAGTTGAAGCCGCTGTGCGCAATACTATTTTGCAATTACGCGGTATCGATACCTTAAAAGAATTCATTGAGCGTCAACGTATTCAGATGAATGCTGAATCAGAATCCTCAAAGACGCAAGGGCGCCTACTCTAAGCCATGCAGATCAATCTGATTACCGGAATCTCAGGCTCAGGTAAATCAGTAGCCCTGAGGGCTTTTGAAGATGCTGGTTATGACTGCGTAGACAATCTTCCTGTCTCACTTCTAGAAAGTCTTATCTCTACTCTTGAAAAAGAAAAGTGTGAGCAAGTTGCAGTCGCCATAGATGCTCGTCGCGGGCAGTCCATTGCAAACTTACCATCCATTCTGGAGAACTTACGCAAAAATCATCAGGTAAGGGTGGTTTTCCTAAATGCTGATACCAATACCTTGGTGCAACGGTTCTCAGAAACCCGTCGCCGCCACCCTTTATCCACCAATGCTAAGCAGTCTCAATCGGCAACCCTGATTGAGGCAATTGATAAAGAGCGTAATTTACTGGAACCTTTGCGCGCCCAAGCGCACAGCATTGATACTAGCAATCTGCCTGCACATGCATTGCGCTCCTGGATTCAGGATCTTCTGAAGGACAAGCCTGTAGGCCTTACCGTAGTGTTTGAATCTTTTGGTTTTAAAAAAGGGGTGCCTAGCGAAGCGGACTTAGTGTTTGATGTGCGCTGTCTGCCTAATCCTCACTACGACAAAGTACTCAGACCGCTCACTGGCAATGACAAACCTGTTAAGGAGTTTTTGGAAAAAATTCCAGAGGTGATGAGTATGGAATCAGATATCACCCAATTCATTAACAAATGGTTACCCCATTACATTGCTGACGGGCGCAGTTATTTAACGGTTGCTATTGGCTGCACTGGCGGACAACATCGCTCCGTCTATCTTGTGGGCCGCCTGAGCGAGCACTTTCGCGCCCAAAAAGATCTCATTGACTTGCAGCTTAATTTTTTAGATCGTCACCGCGAACTAGATTCAATCCCTGTAGCAAAAGCTTAATCGGCTGGGGCAAGCCATAGCGCCCTAGCTGAGTCAAGGGCACCCACTTTAGATCTGGATTTGAGAATACCAACTCTTTCGGAATGCTTGCCTGCCATATTTGCATCCATAAACGCCTGTGCGTAAAGACATGCTTAATTTCTTCGGCCTGCTTTAGGGATTGACAAGCTTTTGCAAGCACTGCAAATTTTTCTTCAGGCAATGTAGCTGCAAATAATTTCTGCGGGCTTATCTGGTCATCTTTTACACCAGACACTCTAGGGGTCCACGGTCCTTCAGGTAAAGACCAAAGACCACCCCAAATAGCTTTACTTGGGCGCTTTTGCAAGAGAATGGAATTGCCCGAGCGCATCAACAGCATATTGCAATTCAATTCTGGGGACTTTGTCTTCTTGGTTTTTTGCGGGAGCGAAAGTACTTGATCGCTTAAATTGGCTTGGCAGTCCTTTGCGTAGGGGCATTTTTTTTCAGATCCCAAACATACCGGTTTGCGTGATGTGCACCAAGTAGCGCCAAAGTCCATCAGCGCCTGGGTATAGACCGGCATATCCGTCGGCTTCGTTGGGAGCAAATCATTTGCTATATCCCACAGACGATCATTGACAGCCTTATCTTGGATTGCACCTTCAATCGCGAATAAACGCGCCAGAATGCGTTTCACATTAGCATCCAAGATGGGCGCACGCTCATGAAAAGCAAAAGCAGCGATTGCACCTGCAGTAGAGCGGCCAATACCTTTCAACTGCTCAAGCAAGATAGGATCGCTTGGAAAATTACCGTCGAACTCTGTCATAACTTGTTTTGCGCAAGCGTGTAGATTTCTAGCGCGTGAGTAATAGCCTAAGCCCGCCCATTCAGCCAATACCTCATCGAGGTCAGCGGCGGCTAATTTTTTAACCGTTGGGAAACGTTTCATAAAACGTGGGTAGCGCTCTAAGACGGTAGCTACCTGAGTTTGTTGCAACATGATTTCCGAAACCCATACTGCATAAGGGTCGCGATTGCCTTGCCAAGGCAAGCCTGATCGCCCACTGACCGCATGCCAAGCAAGAAGCTTTGCTGCAAATGTATTGGTCAACGTTTTTGACATTGAGTACAGAAATAGGTGGAACGTTGACCCTGCACTATCTGATGAATCGGTGACTTGCAAACCTTACACGGCAAGCCTTTGCGGTCATAGACTTTGGTCTGAACCATAAAGTGTCCAGGATCACCATCGCTATTTACAAAATCCTTCAAACTACTGCCGCCAGCTGCAATGGCTTTTTTCAAAATCAATCGTACCGCTTCAGCTAGACGAGCACATTGCGGTCGAGTCAGTTTTCCTGCAGCTTTAGCCGGGTGAATGCCCGCCTCAAATAAACTTTCAGAACAGTAAATATTGCCGACACCGACGACCGCCTGCCCCGCCAAAAGAAACTGCTTCACAGCGATACTGCGCTTACGAGAAGCTTGATAAAGAATGTCTGCACCCAACTCACCAGCAAACTCTGGAGAAAATGGTTCAACTCCTAGCTTTTGCAACAGCGTAAATGTTTCAATAGGGCCTTTTGATTTGGGGTGCCATAAGACCGCACCGAATTTTCTTGGGTCATGCAGACGCAAACTCAACTTTCCAAACTCTAGCGTCACTCGATCATGAATCTTGAGAGGATCTGAGCTTGGTAGTACGCGCAAAGTTCCCGTCATCCCCAAATGAATCAACAAGTAGCCCGTATCCATTTCTAATAAAAGATACTTTCCACGCCTCTCAATGGCATGCACTTTTTGCCCAGGCAAGGTTTTTGAGAGGCTGGGAGGCACTGGCCAACGCAAACGTCCATCAATAATCTTGACGGTGGTGACCTTGCGTCCCTCCAGATGGGGGGCGATTCCTAATCGGGTGACTTCTACTTCTGGGAGTTCTGGCATAAATGAATTGTAGATTCGCGGATTAGAATGTGCTTATGAGTAAATTCACAATGAAACCTCTTTTAAAGGGTTTATTCCTGGCGGCCTTGGCTAGTGGAGTCATTTCATCAGCCCATGCCCAAATCCAGGCAAATGGAATACAAAACGGTGAGGCCGTCTTTGAGGTGCTCGCCTCCGAAATCGCCCTGCAGCGGGGTGAGGCTGGCCTGGCTTACAACACCTATTTAGAGATGGCGCGCCAGTACCAGGATCCAAGACTTGCCCAAAGGGCCATGGAAATTGCGATTGCAGGAGGTTCCCCAGACTTAGCCATGCAAGCAGCTAAAGCTTGGGATGAACTCTCACCAGCCTCAGATACCAAACCTAAGGAAGTCCTAATAACACTCTTGATCTTAAGCAACCGCTGGTCTGATGCTATCAAGCCAGCAGTTGCCTTATTACGCCAACAAACTCCGGCTGAACAAGAAAACACTCTTTTGCAATTACAAGCATTACTTGCTAAAGCAAAAGATGAGTCAGACGCCTTGCGTACTTTTTATGAAATCACATCGACTGTCAGGATTCCACTGAAAGATTCAGGGCTGCTTTATACCTATGCCATGTCTGCTGAAAAAGTAGGTCGTATGGATGTAATGGAAAAAACCTTGCGCGACATTTTGCGGAAGAATCCAAACGATGTGAATTCTCTTAATGCTCTCGGCTACTCGTTAGCCGATCGCAATCTGAAATTACCAGAAGCATTTGTACTCATTAGCAAAGCACATCAACTGTCTCCAAAGGATGGTTTTATTTTGGACAGCTTAGGCTGGGTGAATTTTCGTCTTGGTAAAAACGCTCTTGCGTTAGAGCAACTTCAGCAAGCCTACGCTATCAAACCGGAGGCTGATATTGCTGGTCATACCGGTGAAGTATTGTGGGTCATGAATCGTCGCGCTGAAGCAGAAGCAATTTGGCGTCAGGGACAAAAATTGGATGCTAATAATCCAACCTTGAAAGAAACCTTACAACGCTTCAAGCCAGACTGGACAAGAGATGATCAATCCTCTCAGGGCTCATGGGATGGACGTTTTGCCGTCAAAGTGATTGGCCTAACCGAGTCACAAAACCAAGGCGGCTCTGGTGGCTTCACCTTGACCCAGGAAGCATTAAAAGATGTTTTAGAGATACGCAATCCTATGGGTGGGTCGATTGCAAAAATTACCATTACACCAGGTGAAGCTACTCTCGAAAGTGACGGCAAAGTAGTTACTGCGGTTGATGCAGATGCCTTAGTACAAAACACCTTGGGCTTACCTCTACCTGCGCGCGGATTATCAAACTGGTTAAGAGGTGAAGTACGCCCAGGAAGTGAAGCAAGTGTTGATAGAAATGCGAAGGGCCAAGTGAGCAAAATTAGTCAGGATGGCTGGGACTTGGTATACACATGGAGCAACACTAATCGTCTAGAAAAACTCATCATGACGCGCAGCTCAAATATCGGCTCGATTGATATACGCCTCGTGTTTGACCGCCCAAATGACTAAGCAAAATATCCATGGCGAAACTCGATTCTTTATCTCTGCGCTCACCGGCTAAGCTCAATCTTTTTTTGCACATTGTCGGACGCAGAGCAGATGGCTATCACCTACTCCAATCGGTCTTTCAACTAATTGACTGGTGCGACACCATCCACTTAAAAAGAATTTCTGAAAATGAAGTGCGCCGCATTAATCCCATTGCCGGGGTTCCGCCCGAACAAGACTTAGTAGTTCGCGCAGCAAACTTACTAAAAGATTTTTGCCAGATTGAGGCTGGTGTTGAAATCGATCTTCACAAAGAAATTCCGATGGGTGCAGGCATGGGGGGCGGGTCCTCTGACGCAGCAACTACTTTAATTGGTCTGAACGCCCTTTGGAATCTTCAGCTCTCTAAAGAAACGCTTTGCACCCTAGGACTCAAGCTCGGGGCCGATGTCCCCTTCTTTATTTTTGGTCAAAATGCCTTTGTCGAGGGCATCGGGGAGAAAATTCAAGCAATTTCCCTCCAAACCCCTGATTTTTTGGTGATATTTCCCAATCAGGGGATTGCGACCGCTAGCATTTTTCAAGACCTGGAATTGACCCGAGATCACGCTCAGATTACAATTGATGGCTTTCTTGCATCGCCGTGGTTATATCAATCGAATGATTGTCAGGCGGTAGCGATGCGGATTTGCCCTGAAGTGAAGCAAGCTTTGGATTGGATTTCCCAGGTATTACCGGGCTCACAGCCCCGCATGTCTGGTTCTGGAAGTAGCGTTTTTGCAGTCTTAGACACTAAGACTGACACCGCAAAACTAGAAAATCTTCTGCAAAATCTTCCTGAAGGGTGGGTAGGTCGGGTTGTTCGGGGGCTAAATAAAAATCCCGCTTACAATTTGATTTCTTCAGATTGACCTGTAGGGGAATCGCCAAGCTGGTTAAGGCAC
>CAITHY010000195.1 GCA_903892315.1 uncultured beta proteobacterium
AAAGAGCTCTTGCGCATTATTCGTAAGATCCGCGATAGCGGTATTACCTTCATCCTGATTGAGCATCACATGGATGTGGTGATGTCAGTTTGCGATACCGTTTCTGTATTGGACTTCGGTCAGAAGATTGCAGAAGGTAAACCAGCTGAAGTTCAGGCAGACGAGAAGGTGATTCATGCCTACTTGGGCACATAATCACTAGAACCTATTGAATCGGTAAATACCATGTTATCTATTAAAAATCTTGAAGCAGGCTACGGCAAAGTAAAAGTCCTTCATGGCATCAATATTGATGTTCCTAAAGGGCAAGTGATTACTTTGATTGGCTCGAACGGTGCTGGCAAAACGACGACCATGCGCGCTATTACCGGCATGATTAAGCCAACAGCTGGCGAAGTCACATTAGGCGGCGAAAAAATTGACGGTTACGACTCTCATAAAATCGCACGTTTAGGTTTGGCTCACAGCCCTGAAGGCCGCCGCGTGTTCACTACGATGTCCGTAACTGATAACTTGTTACTTGGTGCATTTCCACGCTTTACTGGTAGCCGTCCAAAAGGCGACATCAAGCATGATTTGGAAAAGTCTCTTGAAATGTTCCCACGCCTCAAAGAGCGTCGCAATCAATTGGCTGGAACGCTTTCTGGTGGTGAACAGCAGATGTTGGCAATGGCTCGTGCTGTGATGTTGAATCCAGAGATTATTCTCTTGGATGAGCCATCCATGGGCCTCGCGCCAATCTTGGTTGAAGAAGTCTTTAAGATCATCTCGAACCTTAAGTCGCAAGGCGTAACCATGCTCTTGGTTGAGCAGTTTGCTGCAGCCGCTTTAAACGTAGCTGATTACGGTTATGTTCTGGAGAATGGCAAGATTGCAACTCACGGACCTGCTGCAAAGCTCAAGGATGATCCTGCTGTGAAAGCAGCTTACTTAGGCGGTGCAGGTGGCCACTAAGTAGTCCAATAAACTACGAGCAATAAAAAAGCCCTTAGCAATAAGGGCTTTTTCTTTTCTAAGCTGAAATCAGCTTGTTATTAGTTTAATGGCCTCGCGTATCAAAAGTGCTCGGTAACCCATGTAAATTGCTACTAGCGTAAATCCAAACAAAAAGAGTTTGGGAATTAACGCACCTTCAGCTACGAGTTCGCTATTGAATAGGCCTATGGCTACTGCAAGAAAGAATAATGCACCTAAACCCAACACTACCCAATTTTCATTGCTGATTACTTGTTGGGTTTGGTTGTTGTAGGCAAGAACCTGAAAGCTGTCGCCTGTTGGGTATCCCGACACGGTAATCTGATCACCTTCAGCAATTTTCATGGGGGATGAAAATTGCGCTTCGACTGCTGTATCACCTAAATTGAATTTAGAAATAAAGAAGCGTTTGTAGTATTGCGAGGAATGGTCGTGAGTGGGCTTTTCGGGGTTTACATATTCTAGGAGTTCATTGTTGAGATTGCTGACTGTGCCAGAGATGACGCTAACAGAGGCTGATAAAAGAGTACTGGGGTTTGTAGTGGACATCAGCAGAACTCCTAAAAGACAGAATATAAGAATGCAGATAAAGGATGCCAAAAGCCTTTTCATCAGATTGAGAATCCCTTAACAATCAGACTGACAGCAACACAAAATGTCAAAATAGAAAAGATTTGCTGTAATCTGGGGCCGCTGAGTTTTTTACCAAAGCCTCTCCCAATCAGCAAGCCTAGCAAGGCCCCCAATGCAAATGGCGCTGCAATTGCGAGGTCAAGGCTTCCAGACATGGCTGAGAAAAGAGTGCCGCCCCCAGCAATAATCGCAAGCACACCCAGTGATGTCGCGACGATTGAGTTGATGGGTAAATCGGTATAACGCTTAAGCGCAGGAACAATAACAAAGCCTCCACCCACACCTAAGAGTCCAGATAAAAAGCCCGCTAAACCACCCGAGAGCATTAATGCTCTGGCACAGGGAATATTCCAAGTTAACTTGCCTCTAGTGGAATCTAGCAAACATGGTGGTGGTGACTTGCCTTCAAAGTCGGGAATGCCATGAATTTCTTTATAAGCTTGCCGATACAGGCGAATAGAGACGTAGAACAGGGTGCAGCTAAAAACAATTAAGAGTGGTGCATTGGGGAGGCGCTGCGATGCCCACAGACCCATTGGAGAAAGTATCAGTCCAAACATCGCCATGAATCCTGCAGCTTTATACCGAAGAATCTTGTTTTTCAGTCCCAATAGCGCCCCAACTCCTGCTGCAAGACAGATTGCTGCAAGTGAGATTGGCGCAGCCTCTGCAACGGTCAGGTCTAGAGCAAAGACCAGGAGTGGGACGGAAAGAATTCCTCCGCCAGCGCCGGTTAGGCCCATTAATAAGCCCACAATAAGACCCAAGCAGGGGCTGATGAAGATTGAGTAGTCCATTGCAATTAATTTTATATTAAGATAATATATAAATATATATATCATTTACTCTTTTCGAGAGTAAATACGATGTTGCCAAGAAAGGCCGTTGTGAATTCAAGTTCTTGTGCTGATGTTAAAGCGTTTTTTGATCCAGAAACCTGGACTTTTACCTATATTGTTTATGCGGGCAAGAAAAGTCCCTGCGTAGCAATAGACTCGGTCCTGAACTATGACTCCAAATCAGGAAGAACTTCTACTCGGTCTGCTGATGAAGTCATTAGCTTTATTCGAGATGAGGAATTGCAGCTGGATTGGATTCTAGAAACCCATGCACATGCCGATCACCTCACGGCAGCACCATATATACAAAATAAGTTAGGCGGAAAGATTGTCATTGGAGATCACATCACTAATGTACAAAATGTGTTTAAGAGTGTTTTTAATCTGGGCGAGCAATTTGCGGTTGATGGGTCTCAGTTTGATCGCTTATTGAAAGATGGTGAATCCCTGTCATTTGGGACTCTCTCGCTAAAGGCGCTTTATGTCCCCGGCCATACGCCTGCATGTATGGCTTATGAAATTGGAAACGCTCTATTTGTTGGAGATACTCTATTTATGCCTGATGTTGGTACGGCGCGTTGCGATTTTCCAGGGGGTAGTGCTCAGACCTTATATCGATCTATTCAGAAGGTGCTGTCCTATCCTGATGAAACCAAGCTATATATGTGTCATGACTATCCGCCTAGCGATCGTCCTGTGGCTTATTGCTCAACTGTTGGCGAGGAGAAGCAGTTCAATATTCATGTGCATGAGGGGACTGGTGAGAGTGAATTCGTGCAAATGCGCAATAAACGCGACGCTACATTGGATATGCCTAATCTTATATTGCCATCTATCCAGGTCAATATCCAAGCTGGCCATCTGCCCACTCCAGAAGCTAATGGCAAGTCTTACTTAAAAATCCCTTTGAACACTCTTTGATATGACGATTACTGAATCTGAGCTAAAGAAAATGCAGGCATCTGCAGCAGATGCCTGCAAATTAATGAAGGTTTTATCCAATAGCGATCGCATGATGCTGTTATGTGAGATCGGCCAAGGTGAAAAATGTGTCAGCGAGTTAGAGCTTGCTTTGGACTTGCATCAACCTACCCTATCTCAGCAATTAACCGTTCTGCGCAAAGAAAAGCTAGTAAAGACGCGTAGAGAGGGCAAGCAAATCTACTATTCCTTGGCTAGCGAGATTGCCATAGCTGTAATGAGTTTGCTCTACAAGCACTATTGTAAAAAGTAATAGGCTCAATTATTGGCTTGACGTAATTTTTTAAATGCATGCAATATAAAAATACCAAAAAATAGGATGCCCACTACCCAGTGGGCATCTATTACGCCATCTCGTATCTCTTCGGGGCCGTAATACAGTAGGGCGCCAGAAATCAGCAGTGCAGCAAGAAGGCCTAACTGACTGAATCCACTCCATAACTGTCTTCTCGACCTATAGCCCGCTTTGATGTGGAAGGGTAGCACTGAGCCAAACGCCAAGATGGCCAGCAGTGCAGCAACGCCGTGGGCAGCCAGAACACCATGGGTACCAAGAGTAGATCTTTGGAACTGAAATTGATGGCCTAGAAGATACATCAGGCCAGTGATTGAGCAGGTCATCATGCCGCAGATGACAAACGTTCTTTGCCAGCGAGGCATCTTTCCCAGGCGACTCATATTGTGACCCTGAGGGCTTGTGCTGAGAAATGGCTAAAGCAAGGGTGATACTCATTATTGGATAAGGCCAGCACCTTCGTGAGCGCATCTGCATAAATACACTCTTTTGCAAGAATGGAGAATGATCCAGCAATCTCCACATGAACCTCCGATAAATTCTGGGCCAGAGGATTAATGATGTGGCTCTTCTGAAGATCTCTTTTTGCAAAATAAAGACTACTTGTAGCAATAGCTCCATCTTTCAAACAGCCAATTTCAATTAACTCTTCAGGGGTTTCAGGATGGCGAAGTTGAATGGGGAGGGAAGTGTTCCCAAAAACCCGCAGGTCACCACCAGCATTCACTAAGCCAGATGGAATGCCCTCCGATATTAAGACTCTCACCGCCATATCTACTGCAAACCCCTTCGCGATTCCGCCCAGATCCAGACAAACCGGGCGGGATGACTGAATTAAATCGGGTGCCAAGAAGTGCATATCTTCAATGCCACCAAGCTCATGATTAGAGAAAGTAATATGGCGGGGTAATAATCCTGCGGCAACTAGACGGTGGCCGATTCCACAATTAAATAAGCCTTCAGATTCATGGTGAACCTCTTGCGCAATTCGAATCACTTGCGCAGTCCACGGATGAATTTCAACTGCTGCTAAGTGAGCGCATTGATTAATTTGGCTCAGTTCACTTTGAGGGTTGTGGAATCCCATGAGGTTTTGGACTAGCTCAATGGTCTCAAAAGCATGATCAATTGCAGCTTGATCATCAACCCGATCGGTAGAAATCTCCACAAAGGTTCCCAGAAGCGGTTTGCAGCGAAGCATTATTGCTTTCCAGGACTTGCTTTTAAATGAGCGTTCTTTAGGGCTAGGTCATATAAAACCGTTATCCGCTTTACCCCATCAGTGAGATGCTTGCAGGAAAGCGTTGCGCCACCAATATTCTGAATATCTTGATTGAGCTTAATTGGGTCACTTGCGGTCTTGCCGACAAACTGTTTGCGCCATTGTGCTTCTGCTACCTCATAGCCATAAGACTCAACGTATTCCAAAATTTCGATGCCAGTGATGCTGCCATTTGGATTGATGGCAACAGCATAGGTAATCATTTCATGCTTGCCAACGACTTCGTCAACCACAAACCAGGCACCGTCAGCTGATCTCCAGATGCGCTCCCCTTGAAAAGGGTAGCGAATAGAAGATGCAATACGCATTTTTTCCTGAAGATCCTCTGTAATGAGGATGGGATACTTGCTTAGTGTTTTATTGGGTAAAAGAATTGTTTGGGCTTGCTCTGCAGAAACATAAATTTTTGCATGGGCCATGATGGGTGCACTCATCATGGCCAAACCAAGGATTGCTAACGGGTTGGGTTTCCAGTTCATAGGTTATTGAATAAAATCTTAGGAACTAAGTAATTCATTTGCCTCATAACAAAGCACTTGAATTTCTGGGTTGATATCTTCGAGAGTAGATAATTTTTCAAACATCATCAGCGCTCTTTCCTTGGCAATTTGACATTGGGTGGAGTGAAACTTCACTAGGTGAGTTAAAGCTGCAACTAATAGGCTCTGAATTTCCATAAATGCTTTCGGTTAATTGAGTGGGAAACCAACTTTGACGATGAATTCATTGACTGAGTGGCTATCCCAGACGCGAGCATTGGAGCATTCGGCTTCTCCACCACCCATGCAGGTGCCGCCCGCCAGTTGATAGCGCCAGGCACCTGTAACCCACCAATCTTTGGCGGCGTAGTGCATATTGGGGCCCACAAAAGTGGCTCTTTGAACTTGATTGCGTAAATTGAGCTCTGAATAGTCATTGTGAAAACGAGCCTCTACACCAGCGGACCATTTGGGGGCAAAGCGATAACTAGCCCCCACTAAGAAATCAAGCATCGATTCAGGAACATTGCCGTTTTCAATAAACTTTAAGCGCTCATTCGCAGCTACAACGTTACCTGCCAAAATCAATCGGTCATCAATAAAGTTCGATTGCAGTAAAAGTCTTGCCTCAAGCTCATCTTTATTTCTTCCCCATGTCGGCTCTAAATAAAGTCCTACGCCCACAGGTGAAGTTACCGGATTGGTGATGCGATAAATCGCTTCGAGTGAGCCGCCTTCGACCCCGCTTTTCTGATAGGCTGTGGATGGGTCGTGTGAAGAAGGGACGCCATAGCCGCCCGTACAAGTTGGGGTGTCTCCACATGCTTCTGGGTTGGTGTAATTTTGATTTGCACTAGTGTAGTAAGAGTTGATGTAACCAGCTACTTGCAAGTCATTAGTTAGGCCATATTCCAGTTCAGTCCTCGCAGTCAATGCATCGTACGTTCCTGCAGCTTGCTGCTGATTGAGCTGTAGACGCTGCTCAAATTCCAGCTTGCCCTTGGGCTGTAGATCTAAGGTGTAAATCCAGCCAAACACTCCCTCGCCTGCATGGGCTAAGGAAAAGTGAAGTGTGGCAACTAAGAAGAGGCTAAAGGCAAGAAGTCTATTAATGGTCAATTTCATGGTCCCTTGAGGTTGGTGGTTATCAATCTAAATGAGAATGGTTCTCAATATAGCATTAGATGAGAATGATTCTCATCTAAATAAAATAACCATTACCTCAGAAATGGCGGAATCTATAGGCCTATTTATTTTTACTTGTAAGATTTCTCCAAATGAACGCTGAGTCCCTAGAAAAACTGGTTTTAATGAAGATGCCTTTTGGCAAGCATGCAGGGCGTGCACTGGCTGACTTGCCGGGGAATTATTTGGCGTGGTTTGCTCGCGAAGGTTTTCCTAAGGGCGAGCTTGGTGAGCTTTTAGAGTTAATGCATACCTTAGACCACAATGGTTTGCGTGGACTCTTGGCTCCAATCCAGCGGGCCCATGGTTTACAAGCGAGATCTAAATTACTTTGAACGAATAATCAGCGTGACGCGATTTCGTTCGTAAGTGACTGATGGCGATTCTGGTGGGCTGCTTTGAATGAGGCTGACTTTTAAATTAGTCTGAGATTCAATTTGAGAGGCGATCTGCTTTGCGAGATTTTCATTGTGGTCATATTGAATCTGAATACTCGCCACTTTGCCTGACTGGATGCTGTTAACGACAGCATTGAGTTTATTTGGCGAGTAATCGTCAAAAAATAGGGGGTACCAACCGCCTACGAGAGTCTTTTGCCTCTTGATGTCATGAACTTCCGTTGATGCGATGCTTGTTTTATTGTCTTCACCGATGGGTAAGTGAAAGTCTATTCCGGTCTTTTGTACCAACTCTTGATAAGAGATGGGGGGAGTCATATTTGCTTCATTGGTGTTTTCAACCCAATATGCCCAAGCAATATTTTTATTGGAGTCGTAGACCAACTTGTATAAATGGCTAGGAATCGTTACTCGACCCCTGCCAATGCTTCCACTGTTGCCAATAGACCCTGTGAAGACAAAAATATCCCCAGTAGTTCTTTTGATATAAGCTCTCGTCGGCTCCTCGATATTCTTGGCCCAGATTCCCTGATTGTTTTGCCTTGCCTGAGGCATCATGTTGGCTAAAGAGAAGGATTGAGCCATTGAGCGCTCATTACTCATATCACCAGCTGGGGCATTATGGCCGCGGTCATAGCCACTTCCACGGTAATCTAATAGCGAGGCCCGTTCAGAGAAGGGTAGCCTGGCTTCTTCGTAAAACTGATTGCTTCTCCGGGGGTGTGGGGCAGAAAGCTGCTCCCGATTGAGCCTCTCAACCGTGTAGATTGGCTTCTTATCCTTGGGGGAGTAGTAGATAGCAAAACCATCAAAGCAAAGCTCGCGCCCTACTTGTGGACTCGTTGGAATTTGCTGAGCTGGAAATAGATCCTGGCATTCCTCAAAAGCCGCCAGCGCATTGAATGCGGCGGAAATCGCTACAAGAGTAAGAAGGTGACGAAGGAATTTCATGGGTGCTTAGTGTATGGCCTCCGCTTTTCTGGTGCCCATCTTTTGATCTTGAGCTAGCTCCAGAGCTAATCAGAAGCAGGGCTCTCTTGGTATTTTGTTGGCCTGTTCAACAGGCATTTTCCTGGAGAGTGCTTTATAAATAGTGCTTTGCAATAAGCACTGTCTTACTACTACCCCTAGAAAATTACACGAGCCATAACACTAGATGTATGGTTTTTTTGGCTGAATTTTTGGCCAAAAACAGAAAAAAGTCCTGTTTGGGCCAATTTTTTATAGGGTGAAATTAGTATCCCCTAACTTCTATAACTCACTGATTTTATTGGCTTATATATACTTATAGGGATTTATATCAGGGATCTCCCGGATTCCTAGATCAATAAGTTATGAATTCCCACTTCTTTATTCTTGACTTGATATAAGAAACTTCTTAGGATGACCCATGTTTTTTAAATATTGCAATGCAGCATAAAACGGTAATCTAGTTTTTTGAGTTCTTGCAAACAATGAATGAGTAAATGCTTACCTAACAATTTGAGCGATATGCAGAATGCACAGTCAAGCGTTGCGACTGCTAAAGAGTTGCTAGCGCACGCCATAGCTCCTGCTTACCGAGTCATTCATGGCCTACTCGTTTTAACTGTATTTATGGTGGTTGGGCTTTGGCTTTCTGGCAACGGGACAAATGCCGGTGCTTTTGATCTAGCTCGCATTTTGGTTCCTGATGAAGTGCGCCATATGGTTTGGAGCAACGGTTTTGGCATGCTCAATCAATACAAAGAGTCCAATGAAGTAACGGCTGCCCAGACTGCCGATACTGAGATTGCTGCCGTGATCTATGGCAAGTCTAAGTTTCCTGCTGTAGCTGGTTTGACTGACGCTAAGCAGCAGACCGTAGCTTTGTTAATGCCTTCTGTGGCGAAAATGCGAGTGCAGTCAATTTCTCATCTGTCTGATCGCATCCCAATGTCCAAGATGGATCCGCAGGCTTTGGATAACAACTTAATGGGTTCGATTCAGAATCAACGTGCTGTGGCTGACTTCTTTGAGAGGAAATACAGTCTCGACCGCACTAAGATTGAGGAGTACGTTTCAAACACGATCTTAATTGCAAAAGAGGTCAACATCGACCCAGTGCTTTTGTTGGCAGTGATCTCGGTGGAATCTAACTTCAACCCAAACACCAAGAGTCAAGCAGGTGCAGAAGGTCTCATGCAGGTAATGACCTCGGTACACAAAGATAAGTATGCAATCTTTGGCGGCACTTCTGAGGCTGCTAAGCCTGAAGTCAATATCCGTGTAGGCGCCTATATTTTGAAATACCTGATTGCTACGGCTGGTTCATTACGCAATGGTCTGAAGTACTACGTTGGGGCTGCGAATGCTGAGGATGATGGTGGCTATGCAGACAAAGTGATGGCTGAAAGAAATCGCTTGATTGGTTTATGTCAGAGCCGCTCATCTAATCGCCTGACGCTAAACGGTAAGGATCTACGGTCTTAAGTTTGTAGATCATCAGTTGATCCAAACATATAAAAGCCACCCGAGGGTGGCTTTTGTTTTGCTAGCTTTTCTTGGGGGCTTAGTTAACGCCATGGAGTTCGACATCAAATACAAGAGTAGCATTTGGGGGAATGACGCCACCTGCGCCGCGAGGACCATAGCCCATCTCGGAGGGAATGATCAGCGTACGTTTACCACCAATTTTCATGCCAGCCACGCCTTCATCCCAGCCCTTGATGACATGTCCAGCACCCAGAGGGAAGCTAAAGAGTTGGCCGCGATCTAAAGAGCTGTCAAACTTTTGACCTTTGTGGTCAGCCGCTTTTTCATCATAGAGCCAGCCGGTGTAATGTACGTCTACATGATTCCCTTTTGTAGCTTCTTTGCCTGCGCCTACAACAGTATCGATTTTTTTGAGTTCACTCATGATGTTTTCCTATTTCACACAAATTGATTGGCTAGTATATTCTGAGCTCAATAAATTTCTTTGGGAATGATGCTTTAGCTAAAACGTATGACAAATTATTGGCAAAATTCTGCTTATAGCACTCTCACCATCAGTTCTGATGATCAGCTGTTGGTGACGGACGACTTTTTGCGTACTTATATGGAGAGGCCTGAGCTCAAGCTGGTTCCTGAATCCTGCGCTGTCGAACGCGCACTCCATCAACGCTTAACTGAAAACCCTCGCACAGATATCGCTGAAGATGAAATCATAGCCATGGCTGATGAGGATATTCGGGAGAACTATCGCGTTTGGCTGCGTTACCGAAAACGTTTGCTGGCCGCAAGCTCTTTAGAGAATTTTTATATGGGTTTATTTAAGGGCGAGGGGGTGGATGTGCCGCCTTTATTTATTGCTCAGCTCGCCCAGATTTTCATTAGACATCTTCTGGGGAAAGAGGCACATCCATTGGATGCCCGCATGGGTGAGCTCTTTTTTAGGACGCAAAAGATTACTGTGATTGAGGATGGCATCGTCATGGGTGCAGACGATGAGGTGGTTGCTCGCAACGCCCAAGCCACTGATACGGGCAACATCATGGATTTACTCAAAGGTAAGTCGCTGACAATGCGTTCGGCTGATTTGGACGTCCTCCACGAAGACAATGCCGACCTCTACTGGACTCGAAACGAAGATTTTGATTTGGCAGTTCAGTTAAATTTTGGGCATAAACCCATTAATCATTTTTGTCGCGTCTTAGAGAAATGGATCAAACATTTCCTGGGTGTTAGCGTACGCGTTACACCGATGCAGCAAATTACTGATCCTAAGTGGTCATGGCATGTTGGTTTAGATGCAGCTGCTACCGAAATACTCAATAAGCTATACAGTAAAGAATTGGTTGAGGCAGATGAGTTGCAGAAAGTGATTTGTTTATTTCGTCTAGACTTTATCGATGAGGCTGCTGTAGCTAAGGCACAAGCTGGTAAGCCGGTATATATGGCTATTGCCATGAACGATCAGCAGCAGCTGAAGTTAAAGCCTCAAAACCTGTTGTTTAACTTGCCGCTAGCTAAAACTTCTTAAGCCTGCACGTGTGATTTTCTTCGCTGCTCAGCAAGCCAGAAAATCGCCAGACCACTTACTACAACAGGAATCAGAGAACCCCAATTGAGGATGCTCCATCCCTGTGAGGTGATGAGGGCACCTGATCCAAATGAAGTGAAGGCCATGGTTCCAAAGACAAAGAAATTAATAGCAGCCTGAGCCTTGTCGCGCTCATTGGGTTGATAGGCAGTCATTGCTAAAGAAGTGGCGCCAGTAAATAAAAAGTTCCAGCCAACGCCAAGCAAAAATAAGGCGATAAAGAATTGATGGAGATTGGTTCCGGTCAGCGCGATTGCAACACAGGTGAAGTTGAGCAGCACTCCAGTCCCCATCACTTTTAATACCCCAAACCTCTGAATAAGGGAGCCTGTAAAAAATCCGGGAGCAAACATCCCAATGACATGCCACTCTAGAACGAAGGCGGTATCCGAAAATGGCAGCCCACAGATTTGCATCGCTAAAGGTGTGGCAGCCATCAGCAGATTCATCACTCCATACCCTAATGCCGCGCCAATAATGGCAACCATAAAAGCAGGTTGTTGGAGAATGACCTTCAGAGGGCGTCCATCAGTCAGCGCATGCTGAGTCTTAAATTCTTGAGGAAAATGGATGAACTGCATCACGAAGATGCCAATGAACCCAGCTATGGACAGGGTGAGATAAGCCCCCAGAAATGCGGTATCAAATAGGTTTCGAGTCCATGAAGCAAGATTGGGCCCAATGACTGCGCCAAGGATGCCACCAGCTAGCACCCAAGAGATCGCCCTATCGCGTTGACTCTGGTCTGTCAGTTCTGCTGCGGCAAAGCGATAGAGCTGCCCATTGGCGCTGTAATACCCTGCAATAAAGGTCCCCAAGACCAGCAGCCAAAAGTTTCTAGTAATGGCGGCGTAAGCACATAAGAGTGCTGAGAGCATTGCCACTAGTAAGCCAAGCTGGAAGGAAAACTTGCGCCCAAAGTAGTTTTGAGACTTGGCCACAATGGATGTAGAAAAAGCGCCCCCGACCACATAACCCATGACGGGTAGGGTAGCCATCCAGCTGGCTGGCGCTAGGCTAAGTCCTACCAGCCCATTGATGGCGATAAAAGTGACATTATTGGTGAGGAATAGCCCCTGACAAATGATCAGCAGTACTAGGTTTTTATTGAGTAAAGGATGTTTGCTGGTCATGGCCTGCAGTTTACGGTGAATTTGCAGTTCAAGTTATCTCGGTGGATTCCCTTAAATTGCCCTGTATTAGGTGCTTTAAGGTGCAAAACCACCATTTTTGCCAGGCCCGATGATTTAAAATGGAATGCTCGCCCCATTGGCAATAAATACGCTAAAAGCGACTTGCAAAATGTGGATTTGAGGGCGACAGGGTAAAAACCTGACTCTGTAATTTTTTCAATATTGAGGAAACATTCATGGCTTCAGAGAAATCAAAGATTATTTATACGCTGACAGATGAGGCGCCACTT